>JASHRH010000070.1 GCA_030037475.1 Acidobacteriaceae bacterium | reverse complement strand
GAGCGTCTCGGTGACGGTGCCGATCTGGTTCAGCTTGATGAGGATCGCATTGGCGATGCCATCTTTGATCCCCTGCTGGAAAAGCGCCGGGTTGGTGACGAAATTGTCGTCGCCCACCAGCTGGATTTTGTCCCCCAGCTCCTTCGTCAGCTTTTGCCAGCCGGACCGATCATCCTCGGCCATGCCGTCTTCCAGCGACCATATCTCCGGATATTGCTTCAGCCAGCTCTTCCATAGCGCGATCATCTCGTCGGAGCTCTTTTTGCTCTTGTCCGATTTCCAGAACTCGTAGGCGCCGTTCTTATAGAGTTCGCTGGCGGCGGGATCGAGCATGATGATGATGTCCTCGCCGGGTTTGTAGCCGGCTTTGTGGATCGCGTCCAGGATTAGCTCGATTGGCTCTTCGTTCGATTTCAGTTGCGGAGCGAATCCGCCCTCGTCGCCGATGGCCGTGCTATAGCCCTTGCTGTGCAGAACGGCCTTCAGCGCGTGGAAGGTTTCGGTCGCCGCGCGCAGAGCCTCGCGGAAATTCGGCGCGCCCACCGGTGAAATCATGAACTCCTGGAAATCCACGCTGTTGTCGGAGTGGCGGCCGCCGTTCAGGACGTTCAGGCCTGGCGTGGGCAGCAGGTTGGCGGACTTGTCCACGAGCGTGGCATAGAGGGGCAGCCCGCGATCATCGGCCGACGCGCGCGCGGCGGCGAGCGATACGCCGAGAATCGCGTTGGCCCCAAGCCGTCCCTTGTTCGGCGTGCCATCCAGATCGCAAAGCTTCTTATCCAGCCCCTTCTGATCGTTCGCGTCGAACCCACGGACAGCCTTCTGGATCTCGCCCTCGACATGACTGACAGCCTGCAGCACACCCTTGCCGCCGTACCGCGATTTGTCTCCGTCGCGAAGCTCCACAGCTTCGCGTTTGCCGGTGGAGGCCCCGGAGGGAACCTTGGCCGTGGCTCTCACTCCGTTGGCCAGGGTTGCGGTAACCGCGAGTGTGGGATTTCCCCGCGAATCCAGAATTTCAAGCGCTTCCAGTTTGGCAATTTCAGACATGATGATTATGCTTTCCCGACCCTGCGGTCGCTATCGAAAAAACGGTGAATGGACCTGCACCCGGAACGAACGGGAGCGAACGAGCGAACATATTCGCGCCGGAAGCAAAGCCGAAAGATGAGCACTCCGATGGCATCGGCGTCATGAACTCGGGTACCAGATTGCCTTTGGGATTCCCCGCTACAGACATGGCTCCGTAACAGGGGTTATCCCTGTCAGGAGTCATCGTCTGTCCGGCTCAAAAAAGGAGGAGGACAGCAGTTAAGGTGAACTCCGTCACCTGCTGATCTTCAGTTTCCTTTCTATGCCTGGACGGCCTCTGTGTCAACAGCTCCGCGGTAACTCGTACTTTTCACATAATTCTGGAGATGCCGAAGACCATGACCGATACTCGCCTCCAACTGGTCTCATAAATGCCTTGCGCTCAAATATGGCTCGAGTGCGACCTGCCATCGAAGCGGGTTGCAAGCCGCTCGCCTGGGCCGAGAGCCTGTTTATAAGACCAGTTCTCGGACCGTTCGTCCTGCCGCGATGCTTGACAAGCAAAATACTAAAGACGGATGATGCAGGCAAGCAAAACTCGCGCTGGTGATGAAGTCCACCCCTAACCGCCTTCATGGCTGATGACTCCTACCCGAACGGGGAGTCCTGCCATGAGGAAATGCCGGTACTGCGCAAAGCCCGATCAGGGCACCCTGACAACTACAGGTTCTGACGACGCGGAAATCTCTGCGCCTCAACGAGGGAGGATCGCGTGATCCTCCCGAACATCGCCCTGCAAATCCTCCAGGTTCTCTGCACTCTGCTTTTCGCTCCACTGCTGCAGGGATTCATCCTGAAGGCTGAAGAACGCGTACAGCGCAGCCGCGGTCCGAGCCTCTTCCAGCCTTACCGCGATCTGTGGAAGCTCTTCCACAAGGAGTGTGTCTTCCCGGATTCCGCATCGTGGGTCTACTGGATGGCTCCCTTCGTGGCGTTCACCGCCATGCTGATCGTACCGATTCTGATTCCAGTGCTGACGGATCGCCCCCTGCCGCTCTCCGACATGGGCGACATGCTGGGCGGCGGCATGGTGCTGACCCTGGGTTCCTTCGCGATCATTCTCGCCGGACTCGACACGGGCAACGTGTATGGCGGAATCGGATCGAGCCGCGCTGTCATGTTGGGCATCCTTGCTGAGCCCACACTGATCCTCGTCCTGGTCGGCATCAGTCTGTTGGCGAAGGCGATGCTGCCTTTCGTGGTGAACCATCTGTTGCTCGGCAGTCTTTCTGTTTACTGGAGTCCCGCCCACATCTTTCTGATCCTCGGTTTCTTTGCGCTGCTGCTGGTCGAAACCGATCGCCTGCCCATTCACTCCAGCACGCACATCGAGATCTACATGATCGATGAGGCCCGAATTCTCGAATACTCCGGACCTCTGCTGGCCTTGCTGAAGTGGGCTTCCATGATGAAGCAGTTCATCCTTTACACGATCTTCTGCAATGTTTTCCTGCTTCCCTGGGGAATGTCGCTGCTGGGCAGCCCGTGGGGGCAGTTGGGATCGCTGGTCACTCTGCTGCTCAAGTTCCTGGCGGTTGCGCTCACGGTCGTGGTGGTGGAAACGGTCCAGTCGCGTCTTCGCTTTTATCGCTATCAGGAACCGCTGGCCGCGGGCTTCCTCTTTGCGGTTCTGGCGATTGTGTCGAGTCAGTTGTTGTAAAGGAGCGCGCGTGTTTCTGGCTCACCTGAATTCGCTGGAAGCTTCGATCTTCAGTTCGCTGGCTATCCTGAGCCTGCTGCTCGCCTTCGTGATGCTTGGCTCCCACTGGCTGCGCAACTACGTCTACGCTTTCGCCGCCGAGTCGTGGCTGATCGCCGCGCTTTCTGCGGCCGTGGGCTACTTCGGCGGCTATCGTGAACTGTATGCCATCGCGGTTCTCACGGCACTTTTTCGCGGACTGGTATTGCCGTGGCTTCTGGTACGCATCATCGGACGGCTTAACGTGAAACGTGAGCTGCATGCGGTTCTGCAACCCAGCTCCAGCCTCGTGCTCGGCGCTCTGCTGGTAATGTTTGCGTTCGTCATCGCCAACTATATGAACCGTGAAGGCGCCACCGCGGGGCACGTCGTCATCCTGGCGCTCACCATCATGATCTCGATGAAGTTCATTGGGTTCCTGATGCTCTCCGTTCGCGACGAGGCCGTTAGTCAGATCCTCGGCCTGCTGGTGCTCGAGAATGGCATCTTTCTGGGCTCGCAGATTCTCGTTCCGGGCATGCCGATGCTGATTGAAATCGTTATCCTCTTCGACCTGTTGATCGTCGTTGCCTGTTTTGGCATGTTGGTGCGGTTCCTGCTGGTCCATGCCGGGACCACCAGCAGCCGCGAACTCCAGAGGCTGGTGGGCTGAGCGATGGCATTCGATCTCGCAATTGCCCTGTTCCTGGCTCCTGCGATAGCCTCCGTCGCTTCGCTGCTGCTGCGCAACGCACATGTCGCCGAATATCTCAACGCGGCCGCTGCCATCCTCGATCTCGCGGTCAGCATTCCGATGCTGATTGACGTCCTGCGCTCCGGGCCGGTGCTGGTTCTGCACGGCTACGTCCTCATCGATCCGCTCGGCACCTGGGTCATCCTCTGCATTGCTGTCGTGTATGCCCTCTCCGCGATCTACGCTGTCGGCTACATGCGGCTGCTCAATGAAGAGGAGCGCCTGCCGCTCTTCTACGCGCTCTTTTCAGGATTTGCCTTCACCATGTTCGCTGCCTGCATGATGAACAATGTCGGCGTCTTCTGGATCGCTATCGAGTTGACCACACTGATCAGCACATTTCTCGTGGGCTTCGAGCGCGAGGCCGAAAGTACCGAAGCTGCCTGGAAATACATCGTGGTCGTCTCCGGCGGCATCAGCCTGGCCCTGCTGGGAACGGTGCTCTTTTACTGGGGCGGCTCATTCGTCTTTGGGCCGACCTACGCCATGACCTGGGCCGCGCTGCATCAGTCGGCCACACAGGTCTACACGCCGCTGCTGACCGTCTCGTTCCTTCTGGTGCTCGTCGGATACGGCACGAAGGCCGGATTGGCTCCAATGCACACCTGGCTTCCGGATGCACACAGCGAGTCCCCGGCGCCTGTCTCCGCCATGCTGTCCGGAGCACTGCTGAACGCATCCATGCTGGGCATCGCCCGCTTTCTCAGCGTTGTCGATGGTACGCGCACCGGTCAGTTTGCTCACTCTGCCGTGGTGGCCCTCGGAATCTTCTCGTTCATCCTTGCCGCGCTCTTCATCGTTCGCCAAACCGACGTGAAACGCCTGATGGCGTATTCGAGCGTAGAACACATTGGCGTGCAGGCTCTGGGGCTCGGTTTCGGCGGAGTACTGGGAGTGGCGGGAGCCCTCTATCACATGCTTAATCACTCGCTGAACAAGTCTCTGATGTTCTTTGGTTCCGGCAACGCGATGCGCGCGTATGGGACCAAGGACATGGGTGGCATCCGCTCTGTACTGCGTACCTTCCCCGCATCGGGAACGCTGTGGTTACTGGGAGCCGTCGGCATTGCTGGTGCGCCACCGTTTGCGCTCTTCCTGAGTGAGTTCACAATTCTTCGCGCCGGAATGGCCGGCCGCTATCGCTGGGCCGCAATCCTCTTCATCGTGTTTCTGATTGTAGTGTTCATCGGCTTCCTGTCACACTTCCGGCGCATGTATTTCGACGAGTCCGCCGAACGAGGTCCTGCACTCTCCGGCCTGGTGTGGCGCACCGTGCCGATGTGGCTGGCCTTTGCGCCCATTCTGATCCTTGGCCTCTGGTGGCCGCAGCATCTGTGGTCGGTCTTCGCCCATATCTCCTCGACCATGCTGAGAGGTGCGCAATGACCGGCTCCGTCGAGAGGATGCCCGAGCGTGGGATGCGGGGCACCGTGGAACGGATTGTCTGGCCGCATTCCGTCCCGCAGGCGTGCGAAGACCTGATCCATGCGGGGGCACGTTTGCAGATGGCGTATGCATGGTTTCCGCGGCCCGGTCAGCCCCCGGAAGTCATCTACCTGGCGGATCGCGCTCCCCATCAGCCATTTGAGCTGCTGCGCTGCTCACTGACGCATGAAGCGCAGGAGCTTCCTTCCATGACGCCACGCATTCCTCTGCTCGGCTGGTACGAGCGCGAGGTACACGAGTTGTGCGGGATCGCATTCCACGGACATCCTGAGCCGCGCCCACTCGTCTTGCATGAGGGAGCAAGGCCACCGCTTCCGCCGCTCGATCCGCGCTATCAACCCACAGAGATGATGCCCTATACGGAGAGCCCCTGGGACCTGCCTCCGCTGGAAGGCGACGACGTGCAGGTGCTTCCCTTTGGCCCCGTCCGCGCCGATGTGCTCGAATCTGCGCAGATTGTCTTCTATTACGTAGGCGAGGCGATTCTGCATTGCCATCCACGCCTCTTCTTCAAGCATCGGGGTATGGAAAAGCGCTTTGAAGGGCTGGCTCCCGCGATGGGCGCACTCATCGCCGAGCGCATTTCCGGCATCGACAGTGTGGCGCATACGCTCGCCTATTGCCAGGCGGTAGAAGCGGCCTGCACGTGCGAGGTTCCCGTCCGCGCTTTGTATCTTCGGTCGATCCTGGCGGAACTCGAACGACTCTATAACCATCTCTATTATCTTGGCCACCTCTGCCATACCACGACCCTGAAAGTTGGCGAGGCTCAGGGCAAGCTCCTCGCCGAGCAGTGCAAACAGATCAACGGCAGCCTGACCGGCAGCCGTTTCCTGCGTTCGCTCATTGCACCGGGCGGCCTGCGACGCGATCTCGACGTGGCCGAACTGCCGGCGAAGCTCCGCGCGCTGGAGCCGGAAATCTTCCGCTACATGGAATCTCTGGAGCAGACCAACAGCCATCTCGACCGTCTGATGACGACCGGGCATCTGCCGCAGCAGATCGCCTTCGATCAGGGAGCCACGGGACCCGTAAAGCGCGCCTCGGGCATCCAGCACGATCTGCGCGTGGACCATCCCTATGCTGCCTACGACCGGCTGGCGTTCGAGATTCCGGTCCGCACCGACGGCGACGCCCACGCCCGCGTTCAGATTCGGATGGAGGAAATTCGCAACACGCTGTTGCTGCTCTTCGCGGCAGTCGACGCGATACCGGATGGACCTGTCCGCGTGGAATGTGAGCCGGCTCCACGAGCGGAAGGCCTGGGATGGTGCGAGGGAGCGCGTGGGTCCACCTATTACTGCATTCACATCGGTCAGGAAGGACGCCTGGCAAGAGTGAAGGTGAAATCGGCCTCATTTTCCAACTGGCGCGTATTTCCGTTCACCGTACACGACACCAACATGATGGATTACGCAATCAACGAAGCGAGTTTTGGACTCACCATGGCAGGCTGCGACCGATAGAAACGACGAAAGATCATGCCCATCTGGACACTTTTCGGATTAAACCGCGGACTGGCTACCACTTCCTGGGCTGGCAAGGCGGATGCCGGCGTACAGCCTGGAGTGCTCGGATTGCCACGATATGAGCCGGATCGTTGCGACGACGGGTGCCATGCCTGTGCCGATGCGTGCCTGCCCGGCGCCATCACCCTGGCAGGCGGCAACCTTCGGCTTGATTACGGCAAATGCATCGGATGTCAGCTCTGTACCGAGGTGTGCCCATCGCAGGCCATGATGAAGTCGAATAATTGGGCCTTTGGTGTTCGTGACCGCAGTGATCTCGAATGGGCGGACGCGCTTGCATCCGCCCCGGCGCATCAACTGAAGAACGGAATCCGAAAGCACTTCCGGCGCAGCCTGCACATCCGGCATGTCGACGCCGGCTCCTGCAATGGCTGCGAATCGGAGCTTCAGGCGCTGAACAATCCCTTCTACAATCTGCACCGCCTGGGCATCTTCTTTACGCCGTCGCCGCGATTTGCTGATCTGCTTCTTGTCACCGGCTCCGTGACGTATGCCATGCGCGGCCCGCTGCTCGAAACCTGGAATGCCATGCCTGAGCCACGCTGGGTGATGGCCACTGGCACCTGCGCCGTGTCCGGCGGCGTGACCGCCGGAGGCTACAGTTGCGGTCATGGCCTCGAAGGCGTTCTTCCCGTCGATGTTTGGCTGCCTGGATGTCCTCCGAACCCCGCGGCCATCATTCACGCTCTGCTGTTGCTGCTTGACCGCGCCAGCCAGCATGTGAAGGAAGGGCGATATGCAGGCTGACCTGTTGCTTGCGATGGCGCTGCTCTGGATCGCCTCGGCGCTGCTCGCCCTGCTGGAATGGCGCGGCACGCTCGCGCGCGCCGGCATCGCTCTTGGCTGTCTGGCCGGCATCGCGTCCGCTCTCGCGGGCTTCCATGCAGGATCGCCGAGTCTGCCGCTCGGAGTTCATCTCAGCGACGCGGCCGTCGAGTTTCATCTCAGCACGGCAGCACTGTGGCTCATGTTTTTCGGTCTGGTCCCCGTGTTCCTCGCAGTCCTGCTCAGGAACGGCGCCGCCGTGGGCTGGCCCACCCGGCGCTGGCTTGCCGGCGTTGCTCTGACGCTGCTCGGAGCTGTCGGCGTACTTGGCCTGCAGGACGCCATCTCGTTCCTGATTGCCTGGGAAGTGATGAGCCTCGGCGGAGCCGCTATGGTTCTCGGCGAAGGCGTCTCCGAAAGGCCGGGGCGGCCGGTTCTCTTCATGCTGTCTCTGCTGGAAGTGGGAGTTGTCGCCATCCTCCTTGCCCTGCTTCTGATTGCGAGCCGCACCGGCTCGTGCGAATTTGCCACCTTCAGCCTGACGCATACCGTCTCAACACCCGGCACGCTGCTGTTCGCTCTGCTGCTGCTTTTCGGCTTCGGCGCGAAGCTCGGGATTCTGCCTTTTTATGAATGGTTCCCGGCCGCTTACGGCTCCGGCAGCGGAGCCACGGGTCTGGTCTTCTCCGGAATCGTTCTCAACGCCGCGTTCTTTGCACTTTCGCGCGGGATTCTGGAATGGTTTCCGCGCACCGGCTTCTGGGCGATGAGTTCCGCGGGCGTGATCGTTCTCGTCGGTGTGGCAAGCGCGATTCTTGCGATCTTCAATGCTTTCCAGGAAGAAGACTGGCGGCGCATGCTCAGCCTTTCTTCCGCTGAAAACGCCTGCGTCGCCGTCGCTGTACTCGGTGCCTCCTGGCTCTTTCTGGCCTGCGGATTGCCGGAACAGGCGGCACTCGCCTGGGTCGTGTGTCTGCTGCACCTGGCCGCTCACAGTCTGGCGAAAGGCACTCTGTTCCTCACCGCTGACGGCGTGAATTCCGTCACCGGCAGCTACACAATCCGGCAAACCGGCCTGCTGCGCAACAACTCCGCAGCCTTCGGTATCGGCGCACTGTTTGCCGCTATGAGCCTGGCTGCGTTGCCTCCGCAGGCCGGATTCGTCAGCGAATGGTACATCTTCCAGACGCTCTTCCACGGAATGCAGGTGAGCGTGCTCGCCGCTCGGCTTACGGTCACGATCGCGGCGGCGGGGCTGGCCCTCGTGGCCGCCGTCGCTCTGGCCACCTTTGCCAAGCTCTATGGGATTGGGCTGCTGGGGGATCATCATACGCATGCGCGGCACTTCTCCGCCGCTCGGAGCACGAGCATCTTCCTGCTCGGCGCACTCGTGCTCGCATTGGCGGTAGGAATGCCGTGGTGGATGCACGCGCTCGCCGCGGGGAGTTCTGCAGCCTTTGGCGTGAATGCGACGGCCGACATGCGGAGCGGCTGGCTGCTCGTGCCGCTGAGCAACACCTTTGCCTTCATCTCGCCGACAAAAATGATCCTCGCCAGCCCCGTGCTTGCCCTGATCCCTGTGGGGCTTTTCCTGTTGAGCCGGCGCTCGCTGCGCTTCCGCCGCGTACCGGTCTGGTCGGGCGGCCGCCAGGAGGATGCGCGCCGGATCGCCACCACCTCCCTGGCCTTCTCCAATGCGCTGCGCACCTTCTACGGATTCATCTACGGTCCAACGCACAATCTGGAGCGGGAATACGACCACGGGCCTTATTTCGTAAAGCGCCTGATCTTCAATCAGGAGGTTGCGCCGATCTTCGGCCCTGGGCTCTTCTCTCCGATCGCCAGGGCGGTGCGCAAGCTGGCCGAAGCCGTCAGCAAGCTGCAATCCGGCTATCTGAATTTCTACAACGCGCTCATCGGACTCCTGCTGGTGCTGATCCTGGCGCTGGCGCTGTTTTACCGATAGCGAGTCTGGCGGTCTGCCTGACGCGATCCACCCATTGCGGAGTTCGGATTTCCACCGGCCGCGAAAATCTGCCGATAGAGGTCTTGCCCGAAGCTGGTCGGCAACGGCTCCCCTTCCGCCAGGCGGAAGGTCCGCTCTCCATTCGGCAGCCGTTCAGCACGCAGGAACAGCGCGTTCGGTATGTGCTCACGATAGAAGCCGTGCGCCAGATCGTACATGTGCGTTACGTACGCGACCCTGACATGAGCATCGTTCGCGAGAACGCGGCCGTCTCCGGGCAAAATGATGGAACTTTTGTGGCTGCCGTCGCCTCGGTCTCCATCTCGCGTAAGCACATGGATGCCCGGTGGCAGCCAAACAAGCATTGAGCCGCCTGTGCATCGGCTTCTTGTCCCAGCGGCAATTCTCACTCCTCCCGTAGCACCTCCAGTGGTTTTTGGCCCAGAATTCTCCAACTGGCAATCCATCCGGTGGCCACAGCCAGCACAGCCGTTGCCCCCACAGCAGCCAGTGAACCCGGCAGGTCGCGGTGGAAGGTCACCTCCATGCGGTGCAGAAGGACGTACGTTAGCAGATTGGCAAAGATCACGCCAACAGCTCCAGCCAGTAGCCCAAGGACGGTAAACTCCACGCTGAAGACCGCCGCGATGCGGCGCCGTGTTGCACCCAGCGTTTTCAGCACCACGACCTCGCGAATGCGGCGAAAGCGTGTGCCGGCGACGCTGGAGGCCAGGATGATCAGCCCGGACAGGATCGAGAACGCCGCGAGGAAGCGAATGACCAGCGTGATCTGGTTCACCACGCCCTGGATGGTCTCCACGATGTCGGCAATGTTGATGACCGTCACCGTGGGATAGGCGGCGAAGAGAGCGCGCTCGATGTTCGGGATCGCCTCCGGCCGGACGTGGATGTCGCCGTACCAGACAGGCGGCTGATCGGAGAGCTGCGCCTCCGGCAGCACGAATTCGCTGTGCGCAAAGGGATGCTCGCCCGTGATCCTGTAAATCGCCGCCACTTTCACTGCGATGACCTTCTGGCCGACAACGAAGGTGAGCGGCGTCCCGATCTTCAGATGCAGCCGGTCGGCAACTCGATCGACCACCGCGAGGTCGGGCGATTTGCTGCCGCTGGCCCACCACTTCCCTTCTTCGAGCTGCATACCTGCGGGAACGGTTCCCGACCACGAAAGATCCGCCGAGCGCAGCAGGCGCTTTGGATAATTCTTCAGCTTCAGTTGGTCCACGGGTATGCCATCAACGGATTCCACGCGCGCCACCACCACCGGAATCGTCTCCAGACCCTCGACCACGCCTTTCTGTTTTTGGAGCAGCGCTCCGATTCCCGGCAGCTCGTCCGTACTCATGTCGATCAGAAAGACATTCGGCGTCTCAGGTTTCACATCCTCGTGCAGCGACGCGACCACTGACTTTTGCATGAGGAAGACGCTGAGGATCAGCATGACGCCTGCGCCCAGAGCAGCCAGCACTGCCGCCGACTGATTCCCTGGCCGATAAAGATTTGCCAGGCCGTGCCGCAGCGCGGAATGTAAATGTAACCGCGTTCGCGAAAGAAACGCACGCAGACCCCGCAACGTCGCTGCGGAAAGTCCAAGCAGCACAGCCAGCACACCCGCCAGACAGATTGCGAACCACTTGCCCACCGCGACGGAACCCGCCAGCCCTGCTGCGATGCCACCCAGCCCAGCCAGAATCACCAGGACCGAACCGATCTGTAGCTTGCGCTCGCGCAGCCATGCGCGCCAGCCGCCTCCGTTCCCGCTCTCGACGGTACGGCGCAGCACCAGGATCGGCCGTACGCGCCGCACATCGAGCAGCGGAGGCAAACAGAACAGCACCGTGGTCAGCACACCTGTGCCCAGCGCGGCCAGCACCGGATCGAGAGGCAGGCGGATGGCAGGCTGCAGCGGCAGCAACTTCCCCATCACCACCGGCAGTGCATATTCGACGCCCAGGCCCAGCCCGATGCCGATCAGTGCTCCAGCCACACCCAGCAAAAGCGTCTGGAGCAAATAAATCCGCAGAATGTCCGCCGAACGCGCCCCGATTGACTTCATGATGGCCAGAATCTCGATGCGCTGCTGCAGGTGCGCGCGCATGGCCATGGCCACGCCGATCGCGCCCAGCACCATCGCCACCAGGCAGATAAGGCTCAGCAGGCCAGTCGCGTGGTCCAGGCCGCGCGTCAGTGCCGGGCTCGCTTCGCGGAAGTCTGTCACCTGCGCATCGGGCAGGATCTTCTCCACCTCGCTTTTTACCTGATCCACGTTCTGCTTGTTCGCCGCTGCAAACAGATAGCGCTCGTTCGCGCGGCTGCCCGGTTGCAGCAGGCCAGTCTGCCGCAGCGCCTGCTGCGTGATCATCACGCGCGGCCCCAGCCCCACACCCGCGGTCAGGCGATCCGGCTCCTTGTCGATAACTGCCGCGATCCGAAACCACTGGTCTCCGATCTTCAGTTCATCGCCAATGTTCGCGCGCAGCCGTACCAGCAGGTTGTCATCCACGATAACCGTCTCGTTGGTAAGCGCATCATGCAGGCTCAGACCCCCGCTCTGCGCCGTGCTGCCCGCGTGCGACGACAGGATCACCCTGCCATAGAACGGATACTTGTCGGGATTCACCGCTTTGAGCGAGACGAGCAGCGGGATGGGATCGCTTTTCACC
>JASHRH010000069.1 GCA_030037475.1 Acidobacteriaceae bacterium | reverse complement strand
GGAGGGCGATGAGCCGTTGAAGATGGGCGTGACATCGGGCTGATTGTCATAGGGGTCGCCCTTCACCCGCTCGGGCGTGGGTCCGGTCATCAGAAGCCTGCCATCGGAGTCCCACGCTTCCACGAGGGTCTTTGTCGGCGTGTTGAGCCAGGCCATGTAGGGAACAATCTGTGTTTCGAGACCAGCTGCCCGGAACTTTTCAGCAACGTACTCGGCATTCTGATGGTCGTAGGGCGAGCCGGCAATGTGCGGTTTTGCGGTCAGAACCTTCAATTCCTCACGGGCGAGGCTCGGGCTGGGAACGGCCAGGAAGGTCTGGTCGATTCGCGCCTGTTCGGCGGAGTAGTTCTGATAGCCGAAGACGGCCGGCGTGGCGGATTGGGACGTGGATTGTGCAATCGCCACAGCGAGGGCGGGCAGAAGAATGGCAGCAGGCAGCAGGGACAGGTGCGAGCAGGTCAATGGCGGCTCCTTGCACAGCGGGTCAGCAAACGGAAGGAACCAGCATATCACCGGTTTTGGAGAACCTGGATCAGGCACCCGGCGTCGCTGGCTCGACTGGTTGCGCGCAATGCTGGCACCGCTTCGCCGCCAGTGGGATGTCGGCCAGGCATTCCGGGCAGGGACGCGTGGTGGGCGGCGAGGCTTTGGCGGGATTCACTTTCTTCAGCAGGGACTGGATGGGCAGCACGAAGAAGAAGTAAACCGTCGCGGAGATCAGCAGGAAGGAGATGAGCTGGTTAAGGAAGTCTCCGTAGAGGAACTTGCCGCCGTGGAGCGTGAAAGAGAAGGCGGAGAAGTCCGGCTTGCGCACGGTGGCCGCGATGAGCGGATTGATGAGGTCCTTGACAAGCGCGTTGACGATGCCGGTGAAGGCGGCGCCGACGATGACGGCCACGGCCAGATCGACGACGTTGCCGCGCAGGACGAAATTGCGGAATCCCTTGAGCATAGGTTTGCCTCCGATTCGTTTCTGTCAGAGATGCGTACCCGTGGCGGAGCGGGCGAACTGGATTTCCACCGGCAGCGCCAATCTTACAGTTACAGTTTGGTGCCCGTGCGGGGGCCGTCGGCGGTGTGCACGCCCCAGGCCATGCGCGGGGTGTTATGGGCCATGCCGTAACGGCCATCGGGTGACAGGAGGATGATGCCGCCGTGTCCGCCTAGGCGGCGAAAGAGATAGGCCATGGCGTCGGGGGCCACCTGCTCCGGCGATCCGCCGCCGAGGACGCGATCGGTAGACCATTTGCCAAGGACCAGCTTCATGATGGGCTCGCCCCAGCCGGTGAGCGAAACGGCAGCGCTGGCATTGTCCGCGTAGCATCCGCAGCCGATCAGCGATGAGTCACCGACGCGGCCAGGATCCTTGTTCAGTGTTCCGCCGGTGGATGTGGCGGCGGCCAGGCGCCCGTGCTGGTCGAGGGCAACAGCGCCGACAGTGTCGTGACTGTCGGGCGGCTCCGCCGGGGGACGCCCGGAGAAGGTGTTGTCAGGGGTGCCGGCATTTTCGCGGGCCTGCGCTTCAGCCAGGCGGCGCCGCTCGCGATCGAGAACCAGTTCCGCATTGTCGATGAGAGGAAGGCCGTGCGCCTGGGCGAACTCCTCCGCGCCCTGTCCGACGAAGTAGACGTGGGAGCTTTCATCGAGCACGAGGCGGGCGGCCTGGATCGGGTTGCGAAGGCGCTCGACGCAGGCGACGCCGCCGGCGCGGAGCGTGGCTCCGTCCATGATGAGCGCATCGAGCTGAACGCGGCTGTCGCGGGTGAGGAAGCTGCCACGTCCGGCGTCGAAGGCAGGGTCGTCTTCGAGCACCGTAACAGCGGCCTGGACGGCGTCCAGCGCGGTCCCGCCGGATTCGAGAAGCTTCCAGCCTTCCTGCAGGGCATCGAAGACCCCCTGTTCGTGGGCGTCGAGAAGGTCGGCAGGGATATCCCATGCGCCGCCGTGAACGAGGAGAACGGGGGATCGAGTCATAAGGGTAACGAGGGATTGTACCTTCTTGTGGGGAAGACTTTCCGGAAAGGAAATGAGATGCGACGGGAGCCGGAGCGGAGGCTTATCTGGTTTCGCTCATCCGGGCGCGGTTGGTGCCGATAAAGAGATCAGCCATGCCGGACATGGAAGCAGACCGCGAGCGGAGAGCTGCGCCGCGCTACCGATGCGGCGGAGAGGCGGAGATTTTCCTGCCCAACGGTGGCATTGTGGGACGGGGAAAAATCGCCGATCTGAGCACGGGTGGTTGTTGCCTTGCCGGGAAGTACCCCCTGTGGAGGGGAGCCCAGGTCGAGCTGTGGGCGAAAGTGCGCGGGACACCGCTTCGCGTGGCGGCAACCGTGGTATCGCATCGGGAGGAGCGAGTAGGGCTGCGATTTCACGGGCTGAACGAGCGGAAGGTGGAACAAATTCACATGTTGATTGAGGAGCTGGCACAAACGGAACAGCAGATGGTGAAAAATGCCCGCGATCTGGTGGTGAGCCGGCACGCGACGGAGAAGCGGAAGGCGTGCGGATGAAGTGGGAAATCCCGCTCCCGGGTGGGAAGCGGGATCCAGGGGGCGTTATTGCACAGCCGCCGTCAGGCCCACGGTGTGAATCTGGCTGCCTGCGCTGCCGGTAATGACGATATTGTAGTTGCCCGCTGTGGAACCGGTGATGGTCAGCGCGACGGATTGGGTGGGATTTGCAGGGACGCTGGAACCACCTCCGCCGGAACCTCCTGATCCTCCCGACCCTCCTGAGCCGCTACCGCCGGATCCGCTCCCGCCTCCTGTGGTGCCGCCACCCCCACCGCAGCCGATTCCGAAACCGATGATGCAGGTAAAAAGCACGAGGCAGAGCATGTTGCGCCAGGCGCGCTGCCGGGCCGGTACAGCCAGCAGCAGGATGCACGCAAAGAGCACGCCGCCACCGCTGACCAGCAGAAGCGGTCGGTTCTGCGAGATAGGGCCGGTGGTAGTGCTGGAAGAGACCAACGTGACAGAACTGGAGGCCAGCGAGCAGGTGATCCCGGAGGGCGCCGTGCAGCTCAGATTCACCGTGCCGTTGAAGCCGTTCACCGGGGTGACATAGAGGGTCGTCGTCCCCGTTCCATCGCTGACGGGAACGATGGAGTTGGCCAAGGTCAGTGAAAAGTCCGACAACGGATTCGAGAGGTCGAGGACGAAAGACGATGCTGCGTAATTCGCGTCGCCCGTGTAGTAGACGGTCAGCAGATTGGCGCCCTGGACAAGGCTATAGTTGTTCTCGACGAAGGTTGCGGTTGAGGTATCTCCACTGCCAGTGGTAAGGGTTGCGCCATCGACGGCCGCTTCCGCCACGGTTTGGCCGTTCGTCTGCGTATCCAGCAGGCCAACGAGCAGATAGACCGTTCCGGTGGGCGCGGCGCTGCCGGATTTACCCGTGACCGTCGCGTTGATGGTGATTGCCGCCGTGGTGCCTGGGCTGGTTGCGCTGGCTGAGGCGCTGGTGCTGGAACTAATGCACGCTGATGTGCTGCTCGCAGCATAGGGCGCGCAGTTGTCAAGACCTCCGGAGGCGGTGACCTGGACCTCCACGGGAGCAGCGCTGGCGGAAGAGTAGTTAGTGTCGCCACCATAGGCTGCTCCGATGGCGTAGTTGGTGGCCGCTGTCCCTGCGGGAAGGGTGACTGTGGCGACGGCCGCTGTGACTCCATAGTCGGGGTCCACCGTGCCGCTCAGAGTCGCGGTTGAGGAAACACCGGAGGGAAGACCGGAAAGCGTGATCGTGCCGGTAGGTGCTGCTCCGATGCCGTAGCCTTCCACCAGCACAGTGAGCGTGAGGGGCTGGCTCGTAGTGATGGTGCCGGTGGGGGCCGTGATGAAGACATACGGTTGCGCTTTGGCAACGGTAAAGTTAATGATGCTGACCGGACCGGCGTTGTAGCTGCTGTCACCGGAGTAGGTGGCGCTCATCGAGTA
Organism: Acidobacteriaceae bacterium; assembly: GCA_030037475.1. Lineage (GTDB taxonomy): Bacteria > Acidobacteriota > Terriglobia > Terriglobales > Acidobacteriaceae > Palsa-343. The sequence goes on along the minus strand of JASHRH010000069.1, from coordinate 1,230 downwards.
CGAGCCTGGCGCGAGCGCGCCCGTATCGAACTCCGCCTCGCCTTCAGCATCCAGCACCGCCGTATTCAGCAGCGTGCTGCCGTTGGCGAAGGCCACTGTGCCTGTAGCGGGGGTGAACGTTGGGCAAGCCGCGGAGCCGATTCCCGTGAGTTCGGCAGTGACGCAGGAACTCTCAGCGGAGAAATCCGAAGTGGGGGCTGGCAGTGCACTCAGATAGACCTGCGTGCCATAGCCTAGGGTCTGGCCGGATACCGACACGAACGAGCCATTGTCGTAGCTGCTGGGAACAATGGCGTTGTAGACCAGCTGGCTGGCCTCAGGGTTGACCGTGATCTGAACCGGGCTGGATTTCTCGGCAGCGTTGGTTCCGTCGCCGCTGTATTGCGCCCAGACGTTATACGTGCCTCCGGGCAGAGTGTCGATGTTGCCGTTGAATGTGCCGTTGGTCAACGGGAAAGAGCTGGGACCGTTCGTGGCGAGCACGGTGCCAAAGTTCGTGCTCTGGTTTCCGGAATCTGTACTGCTGGTCATCAGCACTACATTCCCCGACGGTGTACCCGAGCCAGTGACGGTCCCGCTGATGGCGACAGACTGACCGTGGGTGTAGGTGGCGTCCGAGGTGGGCGAGATGAGGGTGACAGTTGTCGAATGGAAGATGATATTGCCCCAATCCGCAATCAGTTGGGCGGCGTCGACGGAGCCGAGGCCGGTGGCGCGGTTATAGCCGGCGGCCGCGTTGTAGTCCGCAGTGGTTCCCGAGCCGATCTCACCCTCGGTGACCGAGCCGGACGAGGTGGAAACGGTGATCGGATCCGGCACGGAGATGCAGTTCGGCGAGTCAAGCGCGCAGGGTACCGAGTTCGTTCCGTTGACGATGTCGTGGAAAGCCGCCGGATATTGGGATTTCAGCGGGTAAAGGACGAAATCCGCCTGGCCCTGCGGCCCGTATTTCTGGTCCACGAGCGCCATGATGCCAGCGAACGCCGGAGCCGATGCCGATGTGCCGCCAACGCCGGTGACCTGGATCGGATTGCTGCCGGTGGGCTGCTGACAGTCGCCGTCGCTGGCGCAGATGGCATATAAACTGTAGTTGGCCCCATTCGCGGCAAAAAGCGAGACGTCGGGAATGTCGCGAACTTTATCCGCCTGGGTTCCGCTTCCGATTTGCCACGAGGGTTTGGGATAACCTTCCAGCGTGCTGCCCGATGGGCAGGCGCCTGCGGAGTTCCA
>JASHRH010000068.1 GCA_030037475.1 Acidobacteriaceae bacterium | reverse complement strand
GCCTGCTCGAAGGTATGCTCTCCACGGGGGTCCGCCGCCTGGTTTTTTCGTCCACCGCGGCCGTTTACGGTGAGCCGGAATCCACACCGATCCACGAAGATGCCCCCCTTCATCCAACCAACCCTTATGGTGAATCGAAACTTCTGGTGGAAAAAATGCTCGCCTGGATGTATCGGGTACACGATTTCCCGTACGCGAGCCTGCGCTACTTCAACGTAGCTGGCGCGATGGGCAGCCGCGGAGAAGCTCACGAACCAGAAACCCATTTGATTCCACTGGTCCTGGACGTCGCCCTCGGCCGGCGCGACAAAATCAGGATTTACGGCGACGATTACCCTACGCCCGACGGCACCTGCATCCGCGATTACATTCATGTCGAGGATCTGGCTCAGGCGCATCTGCTGGCGCTCGGAGCACTTGGGCACGGCGGGCAGCACATTTACAACCTTGGAAATGGCGCTGGGTTTTCCGTTCGCGAAGTCATCGAATCGGCTCGCCGCGTCACCGGTCACCCGATCCCTGCTGAGGTGTTTCCGCGGCGTCCCGGGGATCCGGCGGTGCTCATCGCCAGCTCAGAAAAGATCGGCCGTGAATTGGGCTGGAAGCCTCGCCACACCCAGCTCGACTCTATTCTTGCCAGCGCCTGGGAGTGGCACCGAAAACGCTATCTATAAGGAAACAACACGGGGTTCCAGGGTGGGAACCTCCCTGCAACCACTCGCCGCTATTTTTCCACTTCCACGCCACGCCAGAAGGCGATGTGGTTCTTGATGTTGCGAGCCGCCGGACTGGGGTTGGGATAGTACCAGGCGGCGTCCTGATTTTCCTGCCCATCCACCATCAGGGTGTAGTATCGCGCCTGCCCCTTCCACGGGCAGGTGGATGTGGTGGAACTGGGACGCAAGTACTCTCGATTCACTGTTTTCTCAGGAAAATAAATGTTTCCTTCCACGGTCTCGCAGGTGTCGCTTTCCGCGATTGTTTTGCCGTTCCAGACTGCCTTCGCCATCGTTCCGCCTTACATTCGCCTTTGCGGCTGACTCACACATTAGAGCAGATGCCCACTGCAATGCAAACGTCGCAGACCATGAGCAGCGATGGACGTCGCGAAGTCGTCTGTGCCAGGCTGAAGGCCACGGAGGGCCGCTTTCCATGCTGACGCGCGTCGAACGACGTTGCGCCACCGCTGGGCTTCATGAGTTTTGGTTCCGTCATCCCCGCTCGCGGATCGATGTTCACTGCGTCGCGCCGCCGGCGCAGAGAAGGCCGCACCGGTCGTCAGCGAGAAGGAGCTCTTACGGTCTCAGGCTCCCGCCTCCTCGAAGAAGCGGATCACCGACTCAATCCCGCGATGGAAATTCGGGATGTGAAATTTCTCATTCGGCGCGTGCAGCCCGTCATCCGGCAGCCCAAAGCCCATCATCACCGACGGAATCTTCAGGTACTTCTCGAAATCGCCCACAACTGGAATGGAACCGCCGGAGCGGATGAATACGGTGTCCCTGCCCCAGACGGTTTTCAACGCCCGCGTCGCCGCCCGGACGTACTCGTTGTCTGTCCCGATCACGATCGGCGCGCCGGAGTGGATCAGCCGCACATCCACCGTTACGCCCTCCGGCTTGATCTTCTCCACATACGCCTTGTACTGGCGGAACGACTTCTCCGGCGTCATCTCCGGCACCAGTCTCATCGAGACTTTCGCCGTCGCTTTTGCCGGGATCACGGTCTTCGCTCCCGCGCCGGTAAACCCGCCGACGATTCCGTGGACGTCCAGCGTGGGCCGCGCCCACGTGCGCTCCAGCGTGGAGTAGCCTTTCTCGCCCACGAGTTTCGGCGCGCCCATTTCCTTTTCGCGGTACTCTTCCTCGTCGAACGGCAGGTTCTTCCACGCCTTCAGCTCTTCGGCGCTCGGCGCCTGCACGTCATCGCAGAAGCCGGGAATCAAAATTTTTCCCTCGCGGTCCTTCAGCTCCGAGATGATCTGCGCCAGCGCCACAAAGGGATTCGGCGCCGCCCCGCCGTACATGCCGGAGTGGAGATCGGCCTTTGCCCCGCGCACCTCCAGCTCGGTGTAAATCATCCCGCGCAGGCCCACGCAGAGCGTCGGCAGCTCCGGCGCAAACATCTCCGTGTCGGAGATCAACGCGAAGTCGGCCTTCAGCCGATCCGGATGCTCGCGCACGAATGCCGCGATCTGCTCACCGCCCACTTCTTCCTCGCCTTCGCAGATCACGCGCACATTCAGCGGCAGTTTCCCGCCGTTGGTTTTGAACAGCGCCTCGAAGGCCTTCAACTGCAGGACCAGCTGACCCTTATCGTCCACCGCGCCGCGCGCATACAGGTTCTGGTTGCGCTCCGTCGGCTCGAACGGCGGCGTCACCCACTCGTCCAGCGGATCAGGAGGCTGGACATCGTAGTGCGCATAGCAGAGGACTGTCGGCTTGCCCGGCGCGTGAAGCCAGTCGGCGTAAACCAGCGGATGTCCCTCTCCCTTTGCGGGGATCACCTCGACGTGCTCCATGCCCATCCGCCGCAGATCGGCGGCCACCCACTCCGCGGCCTTCCTCACGTCGCCCTTATGCTCAGGCAGCGTTGACACCGACGGAATTCGCAACAGCACCTTCAGGTCGTCCAGGAACCGCGCGGCATGTTCCCGCGCATACGCGACCGCAGCATCCATACATCGCCTCCCGAAATTCAGCAAACAGGAAAGTATACGGCGAGCGGCTATGCCTCTCTCTCTACGGGACCAACTTCGATCTCTGCCGCTGTGCGGCCGCTCTTCATGTGTGAGGAGGTCACGAGCGCTACGGCGCAGAGCACAGCCACCATGCCCGCGTACTCCGTGGGCTGCAGATGCTCGCCCAGCACCAGGGCGCCCAGAATCACGGCCACCACCGGATTCACATACGCGTAGGTCGCCACCTTGGCTACCGGCACGTGGTGGATCAGCCAGATGTAACAGGAGAAGCCCAGCAGCGAACCGAACAGCACCAGGTAGCTCACCGCGCCCACGCTGGTCAGGTTCCACTGCGTATCCGGCCACTGCCACAGCGCGGTTGCCAGCAGCAGATTGCACAGCCCTGCGGCCAGCATCTCCCAGCCAGCCGCCACCAGCGGATGCACCGGCAGGCGGAGGCGCCGGAACATCACCGACCCGAACGCCCAGCTCAGTGCTCCCAGCAGGATCACAGCCGCGGCCAGCAGCTGCATTGCGCCCAGATGGCTGTGCGCATCCACCGCAGCATGAAAACTGCGCCACAACAGCGCTGCCAGCGCCAGCAGACCAAGTCCCAGTCCAATGATCCCGCGCGCGCGCAGCCGCTCCCCCGCCGGCAGCAGTGACTCAATCGCCGCTACGTAGAGCGGGATCACCGCAACGATCAGCGCTGCCAGCCCGCTGGGCAGGTACTTCTCGCTCCATACCAGCCCCACGTTGCCGGCGAAGAGCATCATGGCACCCAGCACACCCAGCCAGCCCATCGTGCGCCGGCCGTGCCACAGGGTCTTGCCACTCAGCCCGCATAAACTCAGCATGATCGCCGCGCCGGCCAGCATCCGCGTGCCGGCCAGAATGGGCGCCGGCAGCAGCCGCACCCCAATGCTCATAGCGGTATAGGTCGCGCCCCAGCACAGATACACGCTGCCGAACGCCGCGAAGATCGCCAGTCGCGCCGGATGCGCACTCGGTGTCGAGGAGGAGGACACGGGATACTTCCATCGTATCGTCCTCCAGTATTTCCCGTGCCCGGGTTGCTGCCTCGAAGTCTTCGGCGACGTCGGCGCAGGCCCGGTTTGCAGCAGGGGGTATCCTGCGCTGCGCACCTCTGCCGTGATACAACAAACCGTGGTGTTCCCGGTTCTGACCCAGGTCTGGCGCCCGCAGGTATGCCCACCCAGGAAAAAATTCTGATCGTCGAAGATGAGCCGCATGCGCTCACCGGCCTCGCCGAGCTCGTATCAGGCTGGGGCTACCGCACAGAGACCGCGCGCGACGGCATCGAGGCGCTGGAGAAGGTCACTGCCTGGCAACCCGGCATCATCGTCTCCGACCTGAAAATGCCACGCATGGACGGCCTGGAACTGCTGGCCCGCCTCGGCGAGTCCAGCGAGAAAATCGCGGTCATCATGCTGACCGCCCAGGGCTCCATTGAAGCCGCCGTTGAAGCCATGAAGAACGGCGCCTACGACTTCATCCAAAAACCCGTTGATGCTGCGCGCCTGCGCGCCATCCTCACCAACGCCAGCCGCCAGCGCGAGACCGAGCGCGAGCTGGAGGTCACCCGCCGCAAGCTGCGCGAAACCGGCGTCCTCGGATCGCTGGTCGGCTCCTCCCGCAGGATGCAGGAGATCTTCGCGCTCATCGAGCGCGTCGCGCCCAGTAACGTCTCCGTGCTCATCACCGGCGAAAGCGGGACCGGCAAAGAGCTCGTCGCCCGCACTCTCCACGACCTCAGCCCGCGCCGCGGCAAGCCCTTCGTCGCCGTCAACTGCGCCGCCATCCCGGAGACTCTCATCGAAAGCGAGATCTTCGGCCATGAGAAGGGCGCCTTCACCGGCGCGATCGAGCGCCGCGCCGGCTGCTTCGAGCTCGCCGAGGAAGGCACGCTGCTGCTCGACGAGATCGGCGAGATGCCCGTGGCGACCCAGGCCAAGCTGCTGCGCGTGCTGGAAGATCACAAGCTGCGCCGCCTGGGCAGCAAGGTCGAATCCCCCGTGGACGTGCGCGTTCTCGCCGCCACCAACAAAGATCCCGAGCAGGCAGTGGCCGGCGGCCAGCTTCGCGGCGACCTCTATTACCGCCTCAACGTCTTCAACATCCACATGCCTCCGCTGCGCGAGCACAGCGAAGACATCCCCGCGATCACCGACTCCATGATCGCTGACATGAACCAGAAGCATCAGCGCAAGGTCACGGGCCTCGACAACGAGATGCTGGCCCGCCTGATGGCGCACGACTGGCCCGGCAACGTGCGCGAGCTGCGCAACACCATTGAGCGCGCGGTCGTCCTGTGTGGCGAAGGGCAGCTCCAGCCCCGCCACCTGCCTCCGGGCTTCGGATCGCGTCCGCCGCGGCCCGCCAGCGAGCTGCCATCCAACGCCATCCAGCTCGAAGTCGGCGCCACCGTCGATGATGCCGAGAGGCTGTTGATTTTCAAGACTCTGGAGTCCACCCATAACAATAAAACTCGCGCCGCTGAGATTCTGGGCATCAGCCTGAAGACTTTGCACAACAAACTCAGAGAGTACGGCACCGCCGCCGCAGGCTCACCGGAGGAGTAGTCCGGTATTCTGTCGTCAGGCTCATGCTTCCGACAGCTCTGGCAGGCTTCTGGCGTGGTGGGCGTCCCGCGGAGTCTGAGCTCACTCCATGCGCCTGAAGGCCAAACTCGTCCTCGCTATCACCGGACTCGTCTTCGCGGTGGTCGTGCTTTTCTCGTGGATCTGGCTCAGTCAGTTGCTCCGGCAGCACATCCAGGAGTCCTGGTCCTTCGCGGACTTCCAGGCGCACGAGGTTCTCTTCGAGGTGCAGACGGCGCTGGATACAATGCCCCAGAGCCACTTCGATCCCCACAACCCGGCCGCAGTGGAAGCCGCGGTCGCCGACACGCTGCGCCAGGATCCTGGTCTCAACTCCCAGCTCACCGCGATTGAGAACTACTCGCCCACGGTGCTGGATGTCGCCATTGCCGACAGCCAGGGCCGCGCTCTCGTAGCCGCGCCCGACTCCTCGCTGGAGGGACAGGTGCTGCCCAAACGTCCCGACTACAGCGCTCTCCTCCACCAGCCCCTGATCAGCACGCTGCGCATCGTCTTCGGCCCGGCCCGGGTCTACGACGTCACCCGCGGCCTTGATCGGGACAATCGGCCCTTTCTCGCAGTCCGCATTGGGATCAACACCGCGTTTCTGCGCAACGCGTTTCATCCCTGGCTGGTCGAGTCGCTCACGATCATCGGCCTGGCCATGATCATTTCCACGGTGGTCGCAGCCTTCGTTGCCAACCTTGCGCTCCATCCCATCGAGCAAATCAGCCGCCGCCTCGACGCGCTGGACGCTCAGGAGGCGCTCGCCGAAGACTCCGCGCGGCGTGAGATGCTGCGATCCGCGGAAGCCACGACGCCTCTGCCACCCGTGCCCGAACCGCGCGGCGGCGATGAGGTCGCCCAGGTTTCCGGCAAGATTGAGCGCCTCGGCCAGCGCATTCGCAATGTCGAAGAGGTCTTCTCCGCTTTGCGCGAGAATCTCGATCAGATCCTCTCGAACCTGCAGGACGGCGTCATGCTCTTCACCCGCGATGCCCGCGCGGTGCTGGTCTCCAGCTCGGTCGAGCGTTTTCTGAACATCGGGCGTGAACGCATCTTTGGCGCCGAGGTGCGCGAGATCTTCGATCGCGGAACCCGCCTGGGCCGCACGGTGCGCGATGCTTTTGAAGGCGGCATGTCCATCGTTCAGGAGGAAGTGACCACCGAGACCGGTCGCCGCGTCGAGGTTTCTCTCGATTTTATTCATGACACCCACTCCGCGGATCGGCACTCCCTCGGCGCCCTGCTCACGCTGCACGACCTCGAGTCGGTGCGCGAGATCGAGACGGAGCTGGAGGTTTCGCGCCGCATGGCCTCCATCGGCCGGCTCACGGCCGGCGTGGGCCATGAGGTTAAGAATCCCATCAATGCCATCGTCGTCCATCTGGAGCTGCTGCGGAACAAGGTACAGGGCGGCGGCGACGCCATGCGGCATCTCGATGTGATCCAGAGCGAAATCCGCCGCCTCGATCGCGTAGTGCAGACGCTGGTGGATTTCTCGCGGCCGGTGGAGCTGCAGCTCCGCGACCAGGATTTGCGCGGCGTCGTCTCCAAGGTTCTGCTGCTGGCCTCCGCGGAGCTGCAGACACGCGGCATCGCCGTGGAGAGCCAGACACCGGCCTGGCCTGTCGTCTCCCGCGTCGATGCCGACCTGCTGGAGCAGGCCCTGCTCAACATTGTGATCAACGGCGCTCAGGCCATGGGTTCCGGCGGCCTTCTCGAAGTGCGCCTCAGCGAAGACACGCGCTGGGCCTCCATCCTCGTCCGCGATCACGGCGAGGGCATTCCCGACGAGATTCGGCCGCGCATCTTCGATCTGTACTTCACGACCAAAAAAGAAGGCAGCGGTATCGGACTGGCCATGACCTGGCGCATCGTGCAGATGCACCATGGACAGATTGACGTAGAATCGAAGGCTGGGAGCGGAACCACGTTTGTGCTGCGGCTCCCTTTGATTTCTGCCGGTTCGGGATCGCGCGTTCTTACAGAGGCTGCGGAAAGCGCAGTTCCCGGCGAGTTCCAGATCCAGCCGGAAAGGTCCGGACCATGAGATCCGGAAAGTGGATTGCCGC
>JASHRH010000067.1 GCA_030037475.1 Acidobacteriaceae bacterium | reverse complement strand
TCGCGCCTGGCGTATCCTAGGCGGCGCTTTGGCGGCAATGGCCGCGAGCTGCCTTGTGACGGAAGCCCTCGACCCGGACGCGTGGAGCCAGTATCTGCACTGGGCGCGCATGTCCGGTATTTCTCACGAGTACATTCCCTGCCTCAGCATCGAGTTTCGCAACCTCGTTCATCCCGCCGCCGAGTGGCTTGCCTTTGTGCCGGCTCTGCTGGCCTGCTTCTGGGCCATGACCTATTTCTGGCCGCGCCGCCACACCTGGGACTGGATGGCCCAGGGCAACCTGCTCGTCCTGGTTTCGCTGGTTGTGGCTCCGTACTGCTGGTTCTACGATCAGTGCCTTGCTCTGCCGGCTCTGCTGGCTGGGGCCGCGGTCACGCGCTCCAGAAAGGTCTCTGGCCTGCTCGGCGTCGTCTATTTCCTCGTTGTGATTCAGCCGTACGTATTCACGATCAACCTGGCCTCACCGCTCTATCTCTGGCCAGCTCTGGCCTGGCTTGCCTGGTATTTGCTGGCGCGCAGATCAGCGCGTATTGCGGATTGCTCGCATTCGGCCACACCGGTACAAGTGTCATCGCTCGGCTGATCCAGTGGCAGCCTTAGTTACTGTGCTCGTTTCACCGCGATCAGCCTCCGCTGCGAGTCCACCTGCGCGAGCGTCTTCCATCGGAATTGCGGATTGTTTTCGATTTCGTGCTGAAACCAGTCCGACTCAGTGTTATCCAGAACCAGAAACTGCTGTTCGGCGAGAACCTGCTGCAGGCCGGGCAAATCTCCGGGATAGAACCCTTCCCGCCGATAATTCTCCATCAGCCGCTGATCGGGACTGCTGCCCCGCCCCAGCGCCAGAGCGTGGAGATCCATGGGATACCGCGCCGAGCCGGGACTGTAGCGCGTCATGACCACAAAATCCTTCTCACTGTCGCACACCACCGTCTGACCCGCCGCAATCCACTCCACCCGGGTCACATCCAGCCGCGGCGGCCGCGCCAGCAGCGCCGCGCCGATCGGCAGCAGCAGCACCGCACAACTCAGGACTACTCCGGTGCGCCCTCTCGCGAGCCGAGTGCCCTCGACGGCCACTGCCGCCAGCAGCGCGACTCCCAGCGCCGACGGTACTAAGTAGCGCGGCACGAAGATGGGCGTGACGAGGTGCGAGATTACGACAAAGACCGGCGGAGCGGCTACCAGCGCCAAGCCGATCAGCACCATCGGGCGCCGCATTGCATCGCGCCTCATTCTGCGAATGCCCGCCGCCACCAGCAGCACGATGCACAGCATGGCAACCAGCCAGCAGACCAGCAGCACCAATATGGCCGAATGCGGGACGATCTGCCAGTACAATCCGCCGAAGAGCCACAGCGAGCAGCCAATCAGCAGGTCGGCAACGCCGGGCATGGGATTCCAGCCATGCGGGCGCCCGATTGCCATCAACGCCTGAAGCGCCGGAACCCACGGAATCAGCGCCAGCCATCCGGCCATGCAGCACAGATACACCCTGGCTCGGAGCCGCCTCTGCCACACATCCGCGGCGATGATACCGGCCAGCATGAGGCTACCGTAGATCATCCCCAGCGGATGCCCCAGCGCGATCCCTCCCTGAGTGACCGCGAGCAGAACGAGCGTGCGCGCATTCGGACGGACAGTCTCCGCAACTTTCAGGACCAACGCCAGCGCCAGCGCCGCCAGCAGGAGATATAACCCGTAATTCCGCGCCTCGCAGTTCTCCTCGACCACCAGCAGACTGGCGAAAAGGCCGAAGCCAGCGCCGAGAAATGCCGTTCGCGCCCCCACTCGGCGCCGCAGCGCGGCAATCGTCACCAGAAGCGCGCCGCACATGCCCGCACAGGAGAACAGACGCAGCGATAAATCCGACCGTCCGAACAGCCGCGCCCACGGCCAGCCGATCAGGTAGTACAGCGGCATTTCCGCGCCGTCCATCCGCACCACGGCGTGCAGAAGGTGCCGCAGAGACGGATCTCCAAGCTCTGCCCAGCTAAAGGCCTCATCGCCCCACATCTGGCGTTTCAGCGACCACAGCACGCAGGAGACGATGAGCGACACCACGCCCAGCGCCGGCAACAACCAGCGGTCCAGACGATCTGATTTCTCGGCGGCAGCAGATTGCGGCGCGGCGCGGCAGGTTTCAGTGACGGACATACGGCTTCGATGCTATTGTCAGCCAGCGATCCCGAGGAAACGATGGCTCTTTTGTGTCAGCCAGTATCCCGATAGCACCGCAGCACCTGGTAGACTGGGAGCCGTACCTATCCCTGCGTTCCCAGGAGTTTCCCATGTCCGAAGTGAAGATTACGGTTCGCCCCAACGGTCCCTATCGCGTGGAAGGCCCCGTGAAACTGACAGACGCCGAAGGGCACGAGTGGGACCTCTCCGGCAAACCGGCCTTTTCGCTCTGCCGCTGCGGCGCCTCAGTGAACAAGCCCTTCTGCGACGGGACGCACTCGAAGATCGGGTTCCAGGCAGCAGAGGCCGCAGTGCGCGCCGAAGAGGGCAATCCACCGGGGTTTCCGGTCAAGATTTAGAGCAAAACCAGCGATGCTGTGTCTTTGTTAAGGTCGGTTCAGTGCGGCTTTCTTCGGCGGAAAGCCGCGTCGAGGACTGCGGCTCTGAGATACACCTTCGCTGGTTTTGCTCTAGCTGCTTTTCAGGAACTCCATCGTCAGCTCGCGGCGGCGGGGACCATCCAGCTCCACCAGGATCACACGCTGCCAGGTTCCCAGCACCAGCGAGCCTTCCTGCGCCGGCAGCATCAGCGTCGTCCCGATCAGCGAAGACAAAATGTGATCCGGCACGTGTTCGGGATTATGCGGATGGCGGTAATGCAACTTTGGCATTATTGCCTCGAAGGCGTCCAGCATATCCAGATCGGTGCCCGGATCCAGGTCTGCAGTGGTCAGCGCGGCGGTGGTGTGCAGCACGTTCAGGCAGCAGATGCCCGAACCCTCGGGCAGCATCCCCTCCACTTGGTCAGTGATGTCCACAATCTCGCGCTTGCGATGCGTAGCGACGGCGAATTTCTTCATCGGGAGGGCGCCTCCTGACCGTCAGGATCTACGGCTGCGGATTCTGATCATCCTGCGGCTCGTTGTTGTTCTTATGCCCGAAAAGACGGGACCAGAAGCCGCGCTTCTTTTTCTTTTGCTCCGGCGCCTGCTGGGCGTTCTGATTCTGCACCTGGGATGACTGCGCCGGCGATGCCTGTTTGGGCGCGGCCTTCGGCTGGTGGGCGACGCTCGGCGGCGGAGGGGGATTCACCGGCCGCTGGCCAAGGCCAAAAATCTTCTGGAAGATGTTGCGCTGGTCACCCATCGAGTGATCGCAGGTATCTGTCGGCTGCGTGCCGTCCAGGAAGGTCGCCGTCCAGTCCTCCGTACACGATGCATCAGCCAACAGATTGGTCGTGTCGTCGAGCTGCACCTGAAGGACCCCTGGCGGCGGGATAAAGGGCCTGGTGTCGGAGTACTGCGGCAGTTCCACCGCCGCCTTCATGAAGTCGCCCCAGATCGGTCCGGCAGCGCGATCGCCCTCGGCTTCAGGACCGAGGGTCGCGCTCAGATCGCTGTAGTCGTCGTTCCCCACCCACACCACGCACAATAGGTTGCTGGTGAAGCCCGCAAACCAGGCATCGTGCGAGGTGCCCGTCTTGCCCGCCGCCGGCGCGACAAAACCCATGCCGCGCACGTTGGCCCCGGTGCCATGCCGGTTATTCAGCACCTGTTCCATCAGGCTCAGGGTGAGGAACGAAGCCCGGGGATCGAGGATCGGTGTCGTCTTCGGCGTATAGTCCGCAATCACGTCGCCGTTGGGCGAACGCACGCTGGCCAGCATCCAGGGGTCGATCTTCACCCCGCCGTTGGCAAAAACTGTGTAAGCTCCCGCCATCTGCAGCGGCGTCGCGTCGTAGGAGCCGATCGCCATCGCCGGCGTCGGCTCCACAGAGGTAATTCCCGCGGACTGCGCCAGGTTAGCCACATTGTCGTAGCCCACCATTTCTGCCAGCTCGATGGTCGCGTTGTTCAGCGAGCGGTACAGCGCCTCCACCGCCGGCACGTCTCCGAAATACTCGTTATCGAAATCGTGCGGCGAATATGTCTGGCCGTTGTCGAAGGTGAACGTCGTCGGCTCGTCGTGCAGGACCGTCAGCGGCGTAAAGATCCCGCTCACTCCGCTGGGATTGGTCAGCGGTGTCCCAGCGAGCGATGTGTTGAAGGCGGCCGCGTACACGAAGGGCTTGAAGATGGACCCCGTCGGCCGATGAGCAATGGCGTGGTCCAACTGACTGGCGCCGTAATTCCTGCCGCCCACGAGCGCCAGTACCTGACCTGTATGGGGATTCAGCGCCACCAGCGCGACCTGCGGATAGACCAGCGGCGGCGGCTTGATGCCGCGGCGCGCGTCCAGTCTGACACGGCGTTCGTAACGAGCGCGCGCGACGGCGTCCACCTGCTGAATGCCCTCACTGACCGCGTTTTGCGCCACCTGCTGCAGGTCCGGATCGAGCGAGGTGTAGATGCGCAGCCCCTGCTCGTTGTAATCCGGATCGTCCAGCTGCTGTTTCAACTGCTGCCGAACCAGCTCCGCGAACCACGGCGCTTCGCCTGAATCGAACGCCCCAGGAACCACGTCCAGCGGCGCCGCCTTCGCCTGCTCCGCCTGCTCGCGGGTAATGGCTCCCGTCTCCACCATCGCGTCCAGCACCACGTTGCGACGCGCTAGCGCCCGCTGCGGATGCCGGAACGGATTCAGCCAGGTCGGGCTTTGGATCATGCCGGCCAGCAGCGCACACTCGGGCAGGTTCAGCTGCCCCACGTCTTTGCCGTAATAGGCCTGCGCCGCTTCCCCGAATCCGTCAATCGCGTAACTGCCCACCTCACCCATGGGCACGTCATTGGCAAACATCTGGAAGATCTGCTTCTTCGTGAAGCGATGTTCCAACTGCAGCGCGATGATTACCTGGAGGAACTTCCTGTGCCACGTGCGTGCCGGCGTCAGGAAAAACATCTTCGCCAGCAGCATGTCGATGGTCGAGGCGCCTTCCAGATAGTGGTGTCCCGGCCGGATGTCGTTGATCGTCGAGCGCAGAATGCCGCGATAATCCAGAGCGCCTTCATCAAAGAACCGCCGATCTTCGATCGCCGTCACCGAGGGAGCCATATACGGAGGTAACTGATCGTAGGTCACAAGCCGGCGCTTCGCACGGTTCTGATCGGAAAGGCCCGTCACCAGCAGAGGCTCCAGCTCATACGCCGCCAGTTGTTCGCCGTTGCCGCCCACGATCTGGCTGACCATTCCGTCCGCGAAAGCGATCGTCGCCGGATCCTGAGCGTAGTACGAATCCGGTCCTGGGTTCACAGTGACGGTTCCCGCGCCGGTGGCGTAGGTCCCCATAGTGGAAACCGGCGTTTGCCCCTGGGCTGTATATCCCGCCTGCTGCAACTCTGAAATTACCCACTGCGGGGTGAGCTTCTGCCCTGGCCGGACTTCGGGCGGCGCCGCATAAATTTGGGCTGTGTGGGCGAAGAGCGGCTCCTGCAGCCGGTTGTTGACGATCTCTCCGTATTTCGTCCAGTAGTAAGAAAGAAAGATGCCGCCGACCAGCAGTCCGCTGACGCAAACCATGGCCGCGATGATCAGGACTTTTCGCCCGGTGGCGCTGACCGCAACGCGAGGGACTTTGACTTTTACCGCCAAATCGGGAACCTGCTTTCCATTTTAGACGACCGGGAATACCGCTTCGCCGCGCCAGGACCAACACCACGCGCGCACTCTGAGCATTCCGATGCTGAATCCAAGCGCCACGACACTGAGGCCGCGCGATTTGCTCATGCTTCAGCAGATGCACGCCGCAATTCCGCGGCCAGGTCCGCCATGGCCACGTCGCGCGGGCCATCTGCCCCACCGCGCCGCACCAGCTCGACGTTGCCCTCGGCGGCCTTTTTGCCCACCGTCACCCGCCAGGGAATCCCGATCAGATCCGCGTCTTTGAACTTCACTCCGGCGCGATCTTCCCGGTCATCCAGCAGCACGTCGAAGCCGGCAGCCTCCAGCACCGCGGCGGCCTGCTCGCCGGCCGTTTTCAGCGCGGGGTCAGCCACGTTAGTGATCGTCACCACCACATCGAAGGGGGCAATCGCCTGCGGCAGCCAGAAGCCGTTCTCGTCGTGATTTTGCTCGATCGCCGCTGTCAGAATCCGCTCGATTCCAATCCCATAGCAACCCATAATCGGCATGACTTCTTTGCCGCCGGCGTCGAGCACACGCGCGCCCATCTTTTCTGTATACCGATATCCGAGTTTGAAGATGTGCCCCACT
>JASHRH010000066.1 GCA_030037475.1 Acidobacteriaceae bacterium | reverse complement strand
TCGCGGAGGCATCGCATCCCGCCCTCCCGCTTTCTGCATCCACTGAACGCAGTACACAGGAGATACGCATGGCATCAGGTGTGGAAGAAAAAGTTAAGCAGATCATCGTCGAGCAGCTCCAGGTGGACGAAGCCGAAGTGACTTCCGCCGCTTCTTTCCAGGAAGATCTGGGCGCCGACTCGCTCGACGTGGTCGAGCTGGTGATGCAGTTCGAGGAAGCCTTCGATCTTGAAATTCCCGACGAGGACGCCGAGAAGATCAAGACTGTGAAGGATGCCATCGACTACATCGACAAGCACGCGAAAGGCGGCAAGTAGCTTTGCGGAGGCGCGTCGTTGTCACCGGTCTCGGCCTTATCTCTGCTGTGGGCAACACCGCGCCGGAGGTCTGGACCAACCTGCTGGCCGGCCGCAGCGGCATGGCCGCCATCACGCATTTCGACACCGCCGGTTTTCCCGTCACCTTTGCCGCCGAAGTGAAGAACTTCGACCCTCTGCAATTCGTGGACAAGAAAGAGGCGCGCAAAATGGCGCGCTTCATTCATCTGGCGCTGGCCGCGACTCAGGAGGCCATGGACAGCTCCGGTCTGCAGGTCACGGACGCCAATCGCGACCGCGTGGGCGTCTTCATCGGCTCGGGCATCGGCGGATTCGATGTGATCGAGCGGGAGCACAGCAATTACCTGCAGGGCGGCCCACGCAAAATCTCTCCCTTTTTCATCCCCGCCGCCATCATCAATCTGGCTGCCGGCCAGGTCAGCATTCGCTATGGCGCACGCGGCCCCAATGAGGCGACGGCGACCGCCTGCACCACCAGCGCCCACGCCATCGGCGACGCCTACCGCATCATCGAGCGCGGCGACGCCGACGTGATGATCGCGGGTGGTGCCGAAGCCTCGATCACCCCCATGGGCATCGGCGGGTTTGCCGCCATGCGCGCGCTCTCCACGCGCAACGACGATCCGCAGCATGCCTGCCGCCCTTTCGACCGCGACCGCGACGGCTTTGTGGTCGGCGAAGGCTCCGGCATCCTGATTCTCGAAGAACTGGAGCACGCGAAAGCCCGCGGCGCGAAGATCCTCGCCGAGATCATCGGCTACGGCATGAGCGCCGACGCCCACCACATCACCGGCATGCCCGAGGATGGCGACGGCTGCTTCCGCGCCATGCAGAACGCGCTGCGCAGCGCGGGCCTCGAGTCGCATCAGGTGGATTACGTCAATGCCCACGCCACTTCGACCTCGCTCGGCGATGCGACGGAATCGAAGGCGATGGAGCGGTTCTTCGGCGAGCACGCCACCAGCCACAAGCTGAAGATCAGCTCGACGAAATCCATGACCGGGCACCTGCTCGGCGGCGCTGGCGGCCTCGAAGCCGGCATCACCATCCTCGCGCTGATCAACCAGACGGCTCCGCCGACGACGAACCTGGAAAATGCCGATCCCGAGTGCACGCTCAACTACGTGCCCAATCATCCGCAGCAGGGGCCGATGCATGTCGCGCTGTCAAACTCCTTCGGCTTCGGCGGGACGAACGGCTCACTGCTCTTCCGGCGCTGGGAGCAGGAAGACGAGCGCCAGAAGTAACCTGGCTCATAGGAATTTTGTGGCGGTTCAGTCAGCCTCTCTCTAGACTTGTTCCGTGAATCGCCGAGATTTGCAAAACCTGAGCAGCCTCCGCCTTCGAGAGGCCCAGATTCTCTTTCGCTCACGCTGTTACAGCGGTACATACTATCTGGCTGGCTATGCCGTCGAATGCGCCCTGAAAGCCTGCATTGCGAAGCGCTCTAGGCGCTATGACTTCCCCGACAGGCGGATTGTTCAGGAATCGTATATTCACGATTTGAAAAAACTGGCTCTGACTGCCCAGATCGATGAGGCGCGCCGCCAGCGTGCGGACCAGGATGAGCGATTTCGCGCCAACTGGGATCTGAGCACCTTGTGGTCCGAAGAAAGCCGCTACCGTACCACAGATCGTGCCACGTGTGCGGCATTTCTGAATGCAATAATAGACGAGCAACATGGAGTGCTCCCATGGCTAAGGCAGCTTTGGTAGATATCGATTTGAAGAAAGCCGGAAAGGCTGTGTCTGCGCTTGAGAAGAGCGGGCTTCCAGTTGCCGCGGCGCTATGGGTCCGCTTCCCCGAATACGAGGATTGGCGGCTTGTGCTGGCCTCGAAGAGGCTCGATCCGCTGAATCCGAGCGATGCATACCTGCGGGTGAACCGTACGCTGGGTCAGGCCGGACTCACCGTCTGGGACACCCCTTCGATCTTCATTATGAGGACGAGTGATCCCTTTATCCGGGCTCTGCGCAAGGTGTTCGGTAAGGCTGCCAGCGTTGAGGGGATGAGGCTAGGCGGCCAGACATGGGGAGATCGATACATAGATGACGCCTACGCGCTGAAGATAGCTTGACATCTTCGACCACTCAAACAAAAACGCCATCCTCCCGGATGGCGTTTTTCTGAGCCCTGTGCTCTGCTCTTACTTTTCCCGCTTCCAGTTCACCAGGTCGCCCAGCGTCGTCGTCGAGCTGGAGACCGGTTGCTTGTAAGCTTCCACATCGGCGCGGCTGGCTTCCTCGCCGCTGACCGCGCGCAGGCTCAGAGCGACTTTCTTCTCTTCCTGGTTCATCCGGATGACCTTGAACTCGCGCTCGTCGCCCTGCTCCAGCTTCACCGGTGCGCCATGCGCGTCGGTCGCTTCGGAAACATGGCACAGGCCCTCGACGCCCTCGGAGATTTCCACGAAGGCTCCGAACTGCGCCGTCCGCAGAATCTTGCCATGTACCACATCGCCCACGCGATGCTGCGCGAAGAAGGTCTCCCACACATCGGGCTGGAGCTGCTTGATGCCCAGCGACAGCCGGCGATTCTCCGGCTCCACGCCCAGCACCACCGCGTGCACCCTCTCGCCCTTCTTCAGCACTTCGGAGGGGTGCTTCACGCGCCTGGTCCAGCTCAGATTGCTGACGTGCACCAAACCGTCGATGCCATCCTCGATCTCGATGAACGCGCCAAAGTCGGTCAGGTTGCGCACGCGGCCTTCCACGGTCGCGCCGGTCGGATATTTGTCGCCCAGGTGCTCCCAGGGATTATCGAACAGCTGCTTCATGCCCAGCGAAATGCGCCGGTCCGCCGGGTTCACCTGCAGGATAACGGTCTCGACTTCCTCGCCCGGCTTCACAATCTTCGACGGATGCTTCATCCGCTTGGACCAGGTCATCTCCGAAACGTGCACCAGACCTTCGATGCCCTGCTCCAGCTCCACGAATGCGCCGTAATCGGTGACGCTGAGCACGCGGCCACGCACATGCGCGCCGACCGGATACCGCTCGACGGCATCCAGCCAGGGGTCAGGCGTGAGCTGCTTGAATCCCAGAGAAACCCGCTGCTTCTCTTTGTCAAACTTGAGAACCTTCACCTGGATCTCGTCGCCGACGTTGACCAGGTCGCGCGGATGCGTCAGCCGCCCCCACGACATGTCAGTAATGTGGAGCAGGCCGTCGATCCCACCCAGATCCACGAAGGCGCCGTAATCGGTCAGGTTCTTCACCGTGCCGGTCAGCACCGCGCCCTCTTCCAGATGCTCCAGGGTTTTCGAGCGACGCTCCGTCTGCTCTTCCTCGAGAATCTCCTTGCGCGAAACCACCACGTTGCCGCGTTTCTTGTTCAGCTTGATGACGCGGACCTGAATGGGCTGGCCAATGTACGCGTCCAGATTGCGCACCGGGCGCAGCTCCAGCTGTGAGCCAGGCAGAAACGCCTTGATCCCGATATCGACCGTCAGGCCGCCCTTCACGCGCCCCACCACCGTGCCGGTGATCGGAGTCTTCTCGTTGTGCGCCTTCTCGATCGTGTCCCACACGCGCAGCCGCTGGGCCTTCTCATAGCTCAGCAGATAACCACCTTCGGGCTCTTCGCGCTCGATGACCACATCCACGGCCTCGCCGGGGTGCAGCTTCGGCTGGCCAGCGTGGTCGATGACCTGCTCGATGGGGATCAGCCCTTCGGACTTCATGCCGACATCGACGACGACATGTTTGTCAGTGAGCTTAATGACCGTGCCGGGGACGATAGCGCTGTCATCGAAGGCCTGAGCAGCGGCTTCGGCGGCCTGCTCGCGGTCGAACGACTCGAGCGCCGCGGCAAAGTCTTCCATGTTCAGATCGGGCTCTTCGTGGTGCTCGGCGGGTGCGGAGGCGGTATGAGAGGTGATGGGGGTTTCGGTAGACGGCTCGTTGTTCTCGGCCGCGGCTTCAAGCGTTGGGGTTTCCAGTTCGGTATTCAGAGGAGTGCTCTCGGTTTGTTCAGGATTGAGGACGTGTGCCATGACATCCAGCTCCGGGATTCTGACGGCGGCTCCCGGTATCCGCCCCGTGGCCTCAATCCGGTCCGCCTGCGCGGGACCCGATCCTGGCCGCGGCTTTCTTCGCCGTTAGCTTTGGGCGGGTTGCGCCCGCGCGGTTCTTGGCGAAGTTCGGGGATCGCCCTTCCTTCCGCTGCGATTCCAAACGGAGCACCCCACGAGAGACGGAGCGCAACGCGCAGCTACTGTCTCCATCGGGAGCATCCGGCAGGAAGGGATCGGCAGGAGTGGCGATCATGGGCCAGCGCAACGAATCCCGAACGCGCAGACCCTCTCTAAAAATATAGAGCCGCCCCAGGGGCATGTCAATGAAAGAACCACAGGCTCCGCGCGGGCGGCATAGTACTTTCGCGATGTCGCGCGGTTGTGGATTTGCCGGATACTCGCGGGTGCGTTCCGGGTTCCGGAAGGCTGCGCAAAAAAAGGGAGCGGCTTGCGCCGCTCCGCTTCAGGGCTCTTCCAGGAGGACAGACTCTTTGCTGCCGCCTTACTGCGGTGGCGGAGGCGCCTGATTCTGTGGCGGCGGCGGTATCTGGCTCTGCGGCGAAGCCCCTGGCTGTGCGGGACCCTGCCCCGGCCGCGGGTGCATCCGCTGCCGCCAGTTCATCGGCCCCTGCGGCCCACGGCGACGCCCCATTCCGCGCATCCTGTGGAACGTCTTCAGCTTCTGCCACTGGTCCGGCGTCAGTGTCTCGCGGATGGCAAACAGCATGTGGGCGTTTTCCCTTTCCAGTGCCGCTCGCGCGTTCACCACGGCGTCGATCTGCGCCAGCGTCTTCGCCTGATCCGGATTATCCGACGAAATCATCGGCTGCAGCAGCAGTTGCTGCTTCTGCAAATCAGCATTCAGATCGATCAGCCTGAGCCTGTACTGCTCGTAGATGCCGTCCATCTTCTGCTTCTGATCGGCGGTGATGTTGAGTTTCTGCGCCAGCATTGGATCGTTCCACCAGCGCCCGAATTGGCGGTCGTGGAACGTCCGCACCATCGGCGGGCCGCCGAAGCCCATCTGCCCGCCTCCAGGTCCGGGGCCACCCCAGTCCTGAGCGGACGCTAACCCGCAGATTGCAAAACAAACGAGTGTTGCTGCTAACAAGCTATTCCTGCGAAGCATCTTTCTTCTCCAAAACGGTAGTTTTTGCCGCTGCCGCCTGCTCGCTGAGCTGGGCCAGCGGCTCCAGTGCGTCCGGGACCTCTTCCGAAACGTTGCTGTCAATCTGATTCATCAGCACAGTATCGTTCATGCTCGCGCGTGCCTCCGCGTTGTTCTGTGTCGCCGGCGCCGATTTCTGCGTCGGTCCGGTTGCTTCGGGGTGGAAATGATTCCACGTCGGCACGGCCACCGCAACAGCCACAGCCGCGCCCAGCGCCGGAGCCAGCACCAGACGCAGCGACCTCGCCGACCGCTTTTCCGCGAAGCGCGCG
>JASHRH010000065.1 GCA_030037475.1 Acidobacteriaceae bacterium | reverse complement strand
TTTCTCGCAATACGCGCATCGACACATTCGCTGGCGCGCAGTTCATTCCCGATTCCGGCTGCCCGTGCCCGACGAAATGCTTCAGCGTCGCCAGCACATGGCGCTTGTCGCGGAAATCGCGATTTCCCTGGAATCCCTTCACCGCCGCGATCCCCAGCCGCGAGACGAGGTACGGATCTTCGCCGTAGGTTTCTTCCACGCGTCCCCATCGTGGCTCGCGCGCCACATCCACCACCGGAGTCAGCGCGTGATGCGCGCCCCGCAGCCGCGCCTCCAGCGCCGTCATCGTGAACAGCGTCTCCACCAGCTCCGGATTGAAGGTCGCGCCCAGCGCAATGGGCTGCGGGAAGCTCGTGCCGCCAGGAGCGGCATGCCCGTGCAGGCATTCTTCATGGAAGATCACCGGGATGCCCAGACGGCTGTTCTCGAGGAAAAACTTCTGGATGGCGTTCGTCAGCTCGGCCATCTGGCGCGGATTCCGTCCTCCGCCGGCGTCGCTGGGCCGGCCCACCTGTCCGAGTCCCCGCCGGTCGCGGAACGACTTTTTCGCCTTCGCCAGGTCGAAGTTCCCCGCGGCGTCCGTCATCGTCTCCGGCTTCTTCTGCCAGATGCAGAGCATCTGCGCGGCCTTCTCTTCGAGGGTCATGCGCGCCAGCAGATCCTTCACACGCCGCGCCGAAGGCAGGCTGGCATTCTTATACGCGGGATCTGCGGCACGCCCCGGCTTCTTCACGGCAGACTGCTTCTTCATTCCTTTGATCCTGCTGGTTGAAGGCGGGACAACAGAGCGGATGGTCAAGCAAACACCTCCGGGACTGGCGCACCACTCTCCCGGCTGAGAAAAGCGCACGCTGCGTTGACTGGATCAATGTAGCCGCTCGCCCGGTAAAGAGCAACAGCAAATCGATTTTCCAAAATCCGATGGAGTCGAATGCGCCGGAGTTCCGGGACCCCGGTTTGCCCTGCCGATGACCGGTACGGGATAACAAGCTGGATTCTTCCCGCCACAAGGCAGGCCCGATCGGAGGAGCGGTTTATATAATGGCCGCGTGCTCGGGGATATCGGCAGGCCCGCCGGTGCCTCGCGAGTCGGCATCACTCCCCCCGCGATGCAGAGTTCCAGGCCCGTCCTCTGTCCCCCGAATCGCAGCGCCAGCCCGTCGATGTGCCTTTGGGGGCCTGCTCGGGAGGAAATTGCGATGCCGCTTGCCGGACCGAATTCAGGAGACCCTTCCAGCAACGCCGGCACGTCCGCTGATTCCCCGGAGATGGGGGAAACCCTGCAGACGAACGAGGCATGGAAGCCGCTCGATCCCAACGAGATTGTAGCGGATTTGCGTTCTGCAATCAGGGCGGCTCGCGACGCGAAGCCGCAATCCCATTTCCGGCTATCGAGTTTTTTCCGCCCACCATCCCGGACGAATACGGCGGCGGACAATCGGATTTCTCCAGCGCTGGATCCTTCGGCACGAACGGAGTCCACCGTCGACGGAACAAACCCATCTGCGTGCGCGACCGCTCCCCCCGCGGACACCGCGCCGGATCCAGGCAGTGAAGCGCCGGAGCCTGATTCCATCACCGATTCGCAATCCCTGGCTGCGTCGGCGCCGGACGCAGGCGCGCAGACCGGAACCGCAGAAGCTGCAGCGCAGCCGCAGGCGCTTCGTGGCGAGGTCCTGCCCCCGGAACCGTCCGGGCCGGAGCGCGCCGAGCGGCCCAAAGATGAACCCGCGCGTGTGATCACGATGCAGGCCGGAGCGCGTCGAGAGACTGACGAAGCACTTCCCAATGCCTGATCGCGCGGCCCATCAGGCCTGAGCCAGCGCCGGCTGCTTCGGCTGCCACTCTCCCGATTGCAGCAGCGTGTCAATCGACGACGCATCCATGGGACGCGCAAAGTAGAACCCCTGCCCGCTCCGGCAGCCCATCGATTTCAGTGTCTCCAGCTGTTCGGCGTCCTCGATCCCCTCGGCCACCACATCGAGGCCGAAAGAGCGCGCGATGTCCAGGATGCTGCGGACAATCTGCTGCGACTCCCGATCATGCGCGATGCCGCGAATGAAGGAGCGGTCAATCTTCAGGGTGTCGAACGGGAAATTCCGCAGATACTGGAGCGAGCTGTAACCCACGCCGAAGTCGTCCATATGCAGGCCCACCCCGAGCTTGCCGAGCTCGCGCATGGTCTTCGCCGCCGCAGGCTCATCGTCGATCAGGCTGCTTTCCGTCACTTCCAGCCGGAGAGTTGACGGGCCCAGATGCGTTTCCTCCAGCACCTGGCGCACGCGCTTCACCAGATCGGCTTGCTCGAACTGGCGCGCCGACAGATTCACGCTGATGCGCACGCCCTGAAACCGGGGATTGCCCGTATCTCGCCACTTCACCATTTGGTCGCAGGCCTCTCGCAGGCCCCAGTCGCCCAGCGGCAGGATGAGTCCGGTCTCCTCCGCCAGAGGGATAAACTCCGAGGGCGGCAGCAGGCCGCGCCGCGCGTGCCGCCAGCGCACCAGCGCCTCGAAACCGATAATGCGGCTGCTCTCCAGATCCACCTCGGGCTGGTAAAACATCGTCAGCTCGCCCTGGCGGATCGCACGTTCCAGATCCGCTTCCAGCTCCAGTTGATCCAGCGCGCGTTCCCGCATCCCCGCGGAATAGCACACGATGCCGGGAGGCTCCTGTCCGCGGGCGTGTGTCAGCGCGCTTTCCGCCCGCCCCACCAGGTCTTCCGGATGCACGCAGATCGCGTCCGCCTGGGCGATGCCGACCGCCATCTGGGGCGAAACCCGGTTGCCGCGCCACACGAACGGCTCGCGAAACGCCGCGGCCGCTGCCGAAGCGAAGCGCACTACCTCCGCCTCGCTTTGGATTCCCTCCAGGCAGATGAGGAATTCGGCCCCGCTGAAATGCGCCGCCAGCGACCCGTCCGGCAGCACCGCCTGCAGGCGCAGCGCAGATTCCATCAGCAGCCGGTCGCCGCCGGCCGACCCAAGCGTCTCATTCACCCGCTCGAAGCGGTCGAGAACCAGCGCGAGCACGGCAAACTTCCAGTCCCCGCGGGCCCGTCCCCGCTCGATTCGCCGCTCCAGATGATCGATGAAATGCAGGCGGTTGGGCAAGCCCGTCAGCGCGTCAGCCATGCGGTGCTCGGTGTTGTCGGTCAGCGAGCCCGCGATGTGAGTCACGCGTCCCTCGCCATCCTCTCCGGCCACACCCCGCGCCAGCAGCCACTGCCACTGCCCATCGTCATGGCGGATGCGGTGCTCATTCTGGAAATTATGGACTTCGCCATCGCGGATCGCCTGCAGATCGGCCTCGAAGCGCGGCTTGTCGTGTGGATGAAGGCGCTCTGTCCAGGCGCTCAGTTGCGAGCACGACTCGCCCACCCCGGTGAGCGACTGCCAGCGATGCGAGCCCCACAGCCGTCCCGCCACCAGATCCCAGTCCCAGAAGCCCTCCTGCGAAGCTTCCAGCGCCAGCGCATAGCGATACCACTCTTCCGGCTTCCCTCGTCCTGATTCCTGCGGCATCGTTATCTGTTCCCGGTACTCGAGATGGACGCGCAGCGCCCGTGCAGGGCTTATCGGCGGAGCGGCAGAGAGGCATTAAAGATGCAGGTAACCACTGGGGAGAAATGCGAGGGAGTAACTGAAAAGACCGGGCTTACCGGCGCCTCAGATCCCCTCGCCCATGCTCACCAGGCCGTCGCCAGCCTGCTGGTTGTGGTATTCGTTCCGCTCCTCTTCCTCGCTGGCCAGCGACCGCACCTCGTCCAGCTCGCGCGCGGCCTGCTCCAGTTGCCCGTCCAGGCAGTCCACGCGGGCGCGCAGCCGCCGCACCTCCTCCGCCAGAGCGATGATCACGCCGGAGAGCGGGTCCTTCACCTGACTGGGATCGGTGATCAGCACCCGCTCGCCATTCTGGTACACGATGTGCGCGGGCACGCCGACCACAGTCGAATCCGGAGGCACGTCGCGCAGCACCACCGACCCGGCGCCCACGCGCGAGTTCTCCCCGATGCAGATGTTGCCGAGAATTTGTGCATTGCTGCCCACGAAGACGCCGGCGCGCAGCGTCGGATGCCGCTTGCCCCGCTCGTGTCCCGTGCCGCCCAGCGTCACGCCCTGATAGAGCGTCACGTCGTCGCCGACGATCGCCGTCTCGCCGATCACCAACCCCGCGCCGTGATCGATGAAGACGCGGCGGCCGATCCGCGCGCCCGGATGGATCTCAATCCCGGTGCAGAACCGGGCGGTCTGCGAGAGCATGCGCGCCGGCAGATGCAGCCCGGCCTGCCACAGCCGCGAGCTCAGCCGATGCGTCCACACCGCGTGCAGCCCCGGATAGCACAGCACCACCATCGCGCGCGAGCTGGCCGCCGGATCGCGCTCCAGCACCGACCGGATGTCCTCGCGCAGAGTGGCCAGCAAGCCCATGGGCAACAGGGTACAGGGGTCGAGCGCGTCGGGTACAGAGAAGAACTGGAAACGGCGGCAAGACATCGAGCCGAGCGACTTCCGGATTGCCGGTTATTCGGCCCTGATGGAGTCGTGGGACGACACCGCAAACGCTCAATGAGCGCAGTGGCGATTATGCATTCACCGCGATCGGACAAGCGCTCAGGAGCAGTTGCTCGGCCGGTTTGCGAGGGGTTTGTCGTTGAATCGTTCGGGAGTCCAAGTTAGCATGAACCCCAACGATCCTGCTTCAGTTCCAACAAGGAGACAGAAAGTGATCACGCGCACGGCGAAGCTGCTGCTCCTTGCAGGAATCGCTTTTTTCTACTCGTTGGTCGTGTTCAACAATCTGACTGATTTCAACTCGAATTACCAGCTTGTACGCCATGTCCTCATGATGGACACAACCTTTCCCGGAAACCACGGCATGTGGCGGGCTCTGACGTCGTCAGCCGCCGACTATTCGTTTTACATCGCCATCATTGTGTGGGAGATCGTGACCGCAATTTTGCTGTGGCTGGGCTGCGTGGCGCTGTCACGCGCCATCCGGCGTCCGGCCCTGAACTTTGAAGCGGCCAAGCGAATACCCATAATCGCGCTGACATTATCGCTCCTCATGTGGCTGGTGGCGTTCATCTCCGTGGGCGGGGAATGGTTCCTCATGTGGCAGTCGCACGCGTGGAACGGCGAGGAAACCGCCTTTCGCGATTTCGCAATTGTTGGAATCGTGCTGCTTATTTTCATGTTTCCGGAACGGGATTTGCAGCCGTAGAAGTCGACAAACGGATGCGAGCCGCACTGTCCGACGGCCGCCGACTCGCTATTGCCCATTCCTGATCAGGTACGAGAATTCGGCTACAGTCTGGCGAGCTTCCGCAGCGGGAATTGTCAACTGTTGCGAACAGGCCGAGTCACGCATTGACCTGTTCGGTTTCGGGGAGCGAGGCACAGCGTCTTTGCCGGTCACTGCTTTCCGATCACTGCTTTCCGATCGCTTTCGCGCTCTTGCCACTAAACCGGGGTGACGGACAATTGCAGAGCCTCGTTTCGCAGCCCCTCGAACAGCACGGTGGACAAATACCGTTCGCCGAAGTCCGGCACGACCACCACGATGAGCTTTCCGGCGTTCTCCGGCCGCTTCGCTACCTGCACCGCGGCATGGACCGCCGCGCCCGATGAGATGCCGACCAGCAAACCTTCCTCCCGCGGCAGCCGGCGCGCCATGGCAACGGCATCGTCATTCGAGACCTGCACCACCTCATCGATCAGCTTCGTATCGAGCACCCCGGGCACGAACCCGGCACCGAGTCCCTGAATTTTGTGCGGCCCCGGCTTCCCGCCGGAGAGCACCGGGCTATCCGTGGGCTCGACGGCGATCGCGCGGAACGACGGCTTGCGCGGCTTGATGTACTCCGCGACGCCGGTGAGCGTCCCGCCCGTGCCGACGCCGGAGACAAGGATATCCGCCTGTCCATCGGTGTCGTTCCAGATTTCCGGGCCGGTCGTGTCGTAGTGA
>JASHRH010000064.1 GCA_030037475.1 Acidobacteriaceae bacterium | reverse complement strand
GCGCTACACCCAGCCCGAGCCGGATCTGAAGCTCCTGCTCGATCGCCTGAAGCTCACTTTGCCGGCTCAGCCGCCGCCGAAAATCACCGCCGCCCAGGCCGCCTCGGCCACCCCCGTGTAGTGCAGACCCACGGGGGTCGCCCCTCCAAGAATCAAGGCCTTACCCTCGCGCTACCCGGCGAATCGGCGAAGAGCGGCTAGGTTCGGTCTTCTTGCAGGGAAGCCGTGGTTTCTCGGACCAGTGTATCGCGGTCCGTGTTTGGCGCGGCGAGATGGCGCGCCAGTCGCTCGGCGTGCACTCGCAGCTCCCGGACTGCCGTCGCCTCCCAGTGATCCGCTCGGAGCATGGGACCGACATAGTAGAGGTCACGGGCCGGGTGGCCGCCTGCGTTCCGCAGAGCGCCGAAGTCATCCGTGAGAGGCCCAAGTCCGCACTGATCCGGCACCGCCATACCTCGGGCGAAGAGCGAGTGCCACAGTCGATTCCCGGTATTGCGCAGGTCGTAATTGGGTCCCGTGCAGTTGATGACGCGGTCAACCATTAGAATTTGTTCGCCGTGTTCACCTCGAGGACGCCACCTCACTCGGATCCGCTTACCGGCGATCTGCATCGCTATCAGGCGGCCTGCATGCACGCGCAGCGCGCCCTTCCTGCGCAGCTCCCTCACGGCACTCCAGGCCCGTGGGGGTAATCTGTGTCGATGTACATCCCAATAGGTGCGCAGATGCCGCAGGAACCTGCGTCGCTCGGGCTCGGACAAACCGTGCCAGAGCATCGGAGCGACGCTGCATAGTCGCGAGATCGTTCCGCGCCAATCTTCGCCGCGAACCACCGCCGCATCGCAAAGTGCGCGGCTCAGTTTGAAGAGACGTCTGGTCGAGAGCGGAGCCTGCATCAGCAGCGAAGCATCGCGCCCTCGGTCGTCGGATTCGCGATAGTTCGCCTGGGATGCCGCAATCAGGCCGTGGCCCGAGATGGCGTAGATCATTGCCTTGCCGTCGGCGCTTTCGTTGCCGGCGAGCGCGACATCCACCATCGTATGGCCCGTTCCGGCGATCAGGACTGTCTCACCCGGGCGAAAGGCCGGAGGGGAGACCCAAGGGTCCTCTACGTACCGGGACGAGCCACGCACGCCTTCTGCCGCAGGGATGCGAGCCGGCGGGGGGTTGCCGAGCGCGAGCACGATCGTAGAGGCGGCAAGTGCGCGACCGTCCGCCAACCGAATGCGAAATGAGAAGGGGGTTCGCTCGACCGCGCTCGCCGATGCGTGAATGCGGATGAACTGCACGCGAGCTGGAGAGGCCGCATCTGCACGAGCGAGCTTGGATCTCAGGTAGTCTCCATAGATCACGCGCGGCACGAAGGAATGCGCGGTCTCGAGCGGCAGCTCGCGTTGGACGAACGCGAGAAACTCCAGCGGATCGGCGGAGTTCGCCGACATGCATCCAACCGGCACGTTGAGAAGGTAGGGATAGCGCCGACTCGCGTATGCGAGGCCGCGTCCGAACTCGTTTCGATCGATCAGCAGGATTCGAAGTGGCCGCGCATGCTCGAGCTGCAGGAGGTTGATTGCGACGAGTGTGCCGGTAAAGCCCGCTCCGACGATCGCTATCGTACGAACGGCCGGCTCGCGCGAGTCGGGACGGAACGACGGTTCTCCCAGATTCATGTGCTTTGGTCACCGCCGGATTCACGATGAGACCGGCCGCTGATTTAGGAGCACGCCGCGCCGTAATCCGGCGTCGTCGGCTGGCACGATCTCTGACAGCAATCCGCGCGAATTTGTTCCGCTTGCGTACCTCGCCAGGCGGAGAGGGAGCCGCCATTTGAAGGGCAAAAGACGACCCCAACCGGGGAGAGGGGCCCCGAGTCTCGGATGAGCGTGCCTTTTTTACTATATACGAGACCTCGTGTATCGTAAAGCCAG
The DNA here is from genome assembly GCA_030037475.1 of Acidobacteriaceae bacterium. Lineage (GTDB taxonomy): Bacteria > Acidobacteriota > Terriglobia > Terriglobales > Acidobacteriaceae > Palsa-343. The sequence continues at coordinate 6,584 of JASHRH010000064.1, read as the reverse complement.
GATACAGCCATCGGAGAGGTACGGGGCGCATGATCCGGTTTCGGTGCGGTGTGCGCGTCGAGGAGCGTGGCGATCCGTGAGAACGGGGTCGAAATCGGTCAACCTCCTGGAGTCGGTCCGACTTCCGAGGTCGCGTCTCGGGCGGCCGCGCGACGAGCGCATCGACACTGAAGTCGTCTCCGCGGTGCTGGAGGTCCTGAAAAGGGGAGGATATCGCGCGGTCACTATCGACCGGATTGCCCGGAGGATCCAGCGAGGTCGCAGCAGTATCTATCGGCGCTGGCCGAGCAAACGACACCTGGTGGCCTATTCGGTCGTGAGCGAAATGGGCGCAACTCCCGCCGCGGATACCGGCGCTCTGCGTGGGGACCTCGAAGCCGTGGTCGGAACGCTGCTGCGCGCATTCGCGGGACCTCTGCGGCAAGCGCTGCCCGGGCTGGTCGCCGATATGGCGAATGACACGAGCTTGCGTGAGGCGATTCGCACGGAAGTTCTCGCGACGCGCCGTAGATCGATGCGCCAGGCTCTCGGCCGGGCAGTGGACCGGGGTGAGATTCGCCGGGGCTTCGACGTAGAGCTGATCCTCGATATGCTGACGGGCCCCTTCTACTATCGGGCGCTTTTCGGCCATGCGCCGATCAGCCGGCGCATGGCTCGTGAGGCGGTGGAGTACGTTCTGCGGGTCGTAAAGCGCCCTTGAGCCATGCTCGAGCTGGAGTAGCCCGGTAGGTGTACATGCGCCTGCAGTGCCGGGCGCGGGGGAATCAGTGGCGCACCTCGAGGTTCATCAGCAACCGTGAGCAAGCACGAACTACGCGCTGCGGCTTCCCTCGCCGGGGTGTTCTCCGTGAGGCTGCTCGGGCTGTTCATGATCTATCCGGTATTCGCGAGCTACGCGCACCACCTCGAAGGCACCACGCTGTACCGGACCGGCCTCGCTCTTGGAATCTATGGCCTCACGCAGGGCCTGCTGCAAATCCCCTTCGGTCTGCTCTCCGACCGGATAGGGCGCAAACTCATGATCGTCATCGGACTGATCGTATTCGGCGTCGGCAGCGCCGTGGCTGCCGCGTCGAGCTCGATCGAAGGAGTCATCATCGGCCGCGCCGTGCAGGGAGGCGGCGCGGTCGGTTCGGTCATCCTCGCGCTCGTAGCGGACCTGACGAGCGAGGAGAGCCGCACCAAGGCAATGGCGCTGGTGGGCATCACGATCGGTGCATCCTTCATGGTGGCCTTGGTGAGCGGGCCGCTGCTGGCGGGTGCCATCGGAGTCGATGGCATATTCTGGCTCATGGCGCTCCTCGCCCTCGTCGGTATCGCCATCGTTCAGTTTGTCGTACCCCGTCCGCTCATGCTGCGCGTGAACGCCGACGCGGAGACCGTCCCGGGCATGCTCGGCTCGATACTCGGAAATCTGGAGCTGCTGCGGCTCGATTTCGGCATCTTCGCATTGCATGCCATGCTGACCGCCGGCTTTCTGGTGGTACCGGGGCTGCTGCATGCCCGCTTGGGCGTGAGCAGCTCGACACAGTGGATCGTGTACCTGCCGATTCTGCTGCTGTCGGCGGTAGTCATGGTGCCGGCGATCATCGTTGCCGAGAAATACCGCTGCATGAAGGGTGTATTCGTCGGCGCCGTCACGGCCCTGGCCGCGAGCCAATGGATGCTCGCCTTGGGCGACAGCCGCAAATACGTCGTCCTCGCCGCGCTGGCGCTATTCTTTGCCGCCTTCAATGTCATGGAAGCGACACTGCCGTCCCTGATTACCAAGAGCTCCCCGGCCCGGGCCAAGGGAACCGCCACTGGAGTCTATTCCAGCTCGCAGTTTCTCGGCATCTTCGTCGGAGGGGCGGTGGGAGGATGGGTGTATCAGAATGCTGGTGGTGATGCCGTGTTCTCGTGTGCGGGGGCTCTCGCCCTGCTCTGGTTGCTGCTGGCGGCCACGATGCGACAGCCGAGTTACCTCGTGACGCGCCTACTGCGGGTTGGCTCTACCGTGGACGCACGGCAGCTCAGCGCCACGCTGCGGCGTCTTCCGGGAGTCGCCGAGGTTGTCGTGGTCGCCGACGAGCGTCTGGCTTATCTCAAGGTTGACTCCAAATTGTTCGACGACGCCAGGGCTCGGTCTCTCGTCGGTGCAGACTGACACCGCTCTATCCCGGCTTCGACACCAAGGACGATGGGGCAGCCGGGCGGCGGTGAATTTGCCAATGTCGCAACCGCGAGCGGCCCTTCGGTGCGCATTGCCTCATATGCACGCTTCTCCGACTCGTAGCTCTTGCGGCAGCGCCAGCCTCCCCCTCACTCCTCGAGAGCGAACAGCAACAGCGATCGGGCCGTGACGCCGAAGGTATTTCCGATGCGAAACTTCCGAGCGCGCTCGTCATCCGGGGCGTTGGTGTCGATCATCAGCCGCCACGTGCTTCCGCCGGAGCATGGGGGCAGCGTGAATTGCACGAGATCATGGTGAGCGTTGAGAATGATCAGCATCGTGGCCTAGGTGCCACGCTGGCGGACGCCGGTCGGCCGGGCGCGGCCGTCGATCAGCATGCCAAAGCATCGCATCCCGGCGTCGCTCCAGTCCTCCGCGCGCATCTCCGCGCCCGACGCATTGATCCACGTCAGATCCTTCACGTCGAGCTCATCGTCGTAGGCGCCCGTCAGGAAGCGGTTGCGGCGCAGGATCGGGTACTGGTGTCGCAGGTGGGTCAGTTTTCGAACGAACCGGATGGTCGACTTTCCACGGTCGCCGATCTCCCAGTCGAGCCAGCTCAACTCGTTGTCCTGGCAGTACGCGTTGTTGTTGCCCCGCTGAGTGCGGCCGAGCTCGTCTCCGGCCAGCATCATGGGCGTGCCCTGCGACAGCAGCAGCGTCGCAAGCAGATTGCGGATCTGACGTTCCCGCAAGGCATTCGTCGCTGGATCGTCGGTGGGACCCTCGGTGCCGCAATTCCAGGAGCGGTTGTCGTTGCTGCCGTCCTTGTTATCCTCGCCGTTCGCTTCGTTGTGCTTGTCGTTGTAGCTCACCACGTCATTCAGCGTGAAGCCATCGTGGGCGGTCACGAAATTCACGCACGCCGAGGGCCTGCGGCCCAAACGGTTGAAGACATCGCCGGAGGCGCACAACCGCTGAGCGATATGAGCGGCTCCCGCCGACTCCTTCCAGAAGTCCCGCACGACGTCGCGGAAGCGATCGTTCCATTCCGCCCAGCCCGGCGGGAACCCTCCGACCTGGTACCCGCCCGGGCCGCAGTCCCAGGGCTCGGCGATCAGCTTGACGGATCTCAAGACGGGATCCTGGCCGCAGGCTTTGAGGAATCCGCTCTCGCTGTCGAACCCGTTCGGCTCGCGCGCGAGGATCGTCCCGAGGTCGAACCGGAAGCCATCGACGTGCAGCTCGTTGACCCAGTATCGCAAGCTGTCGGTCACCATCTGGATGACATTGGGATGGGACAGATTCAGGGTGTTTCCCGTACCTGCATCGTTGACGTAATAGCGCTTGTCGTCCGCGAGCAGCCGATAGTACGACGCGTTGTCGATGCCCCGGAACGAAAGGGTGGGGCCGCGCTCGTTACCCTCGGCGGTGTGGTTGTAGACCACATCGAGGATGATCTCCAGGCCCGCCTCGTGAAAGCGGGCGACCATTTCCTTGAATTCCCGCAGACTCTGCTCGGGCGCCGAGGCGTACCGCGGATCGGGCGCGAAGAAGCCGATGCTGTTGTAGCCCCAGTAATTGGTGAGCTTGCGCTCGAGGAGATGACTGTCGTTGACGAACGTGTGGATCGGCAACAGCTCGACCGAGGTCACGCCCAGTGACTTCACGTAGGCGATGACCTCCTTCGTGCCGAGGCCCTTGTAGGTTCCGCGCTCTCTCTGCGGAACGGCAGGGTGCAGCCGGGTGAAGCCGCGAACATGAGTCTCGTAGATGATGGTCTGGTCCCACGGAATCCCGCGGGAGCGCGGCTGGCCCTGCCAATCGAAATTCGGATCGACGATCACGCACTTCGGCATGAAGGCGGCGCTGTCGCGCTCGTCGAAAGTGAGATCATCGCCCGCGGCGCCGATCGTGTACCCGAAGCATTCCGGCGCCCACTTCAGCTCCCCGATGTGAGCGCGGGCATAGGGATCCAGCAACAGCTTGTTGGGGTTGAAGCGGTGGCCGGACTTCGGCTCGTACGGCCCATGAGCGCGAAATCCGTAGACCGAGCCGGGATGCGCATCGGGAATGTAGCCGTGCCAGATCTGATCGGTGTACTCGGGCAGCGCGAGCCGCTCGACCTCGCGGGTGCCTCCGGAATCGAACAGGCAGACTTCGACCTTCGTGGCGTTCGCGGAGAACAGCGTGAAGTTGGTGCCCTTGCCGTCCCAGATCGCCCCTTGCTGAGCGGAGCTGCCCTCCCTGATCCGACTCGCCTTTCCTGCGACCACACAGCACCCTTGGAGCGATGACCCATCCGGGCCAACGCGAGCGGAGGCCGAAGGTTCCAGGAATCAGCCCCGTGACCGCTGCGAGCTAGACTGTTCAGCTGACGCTTCGCTTCGCCGCGAGTCCCTGCGTGACTCGGCGGCTGTCCGCCTCTTGGCGGGGCGGGGCGTCGCGGGTCGGCCGATGTCCGGCGAATGCGCGATCGGGATTGCATTACGCACTAACTTTGTATTACAAAGTAAATGGGTCGGGCCGGTGCGGCGCGCCTGCGGGAGGGCGTAGAATTTTTCCGCTTCTGCGTGCGCGCCGAGCCTCGAGCGCGGCAGCGAGCACGTGAACGCGGCCGCCGGAGTGGGATTTGCTGATGAGCTTCATCCAGTGGGGAGCCACCCACGTCATCGGCGGAGGCATCGATGGGCTTGATTCATCCGCTCATGGGGATCGCCGGCCTCGCCGGCCTCGCGATCGCGGCCGCATACGCTCTTCTGGTCCTCATGGCCATGCTCCTCTGGAGGATGCGAAGGATGCCGAAGGAGAGCCCGTCGCGGCTGCCGCCGGTCACCATACTGAAGCCGCTCTGTGGCGCCGAGCCGAGCCTGTACGAGAATCTGCGCTCGTTCTGTCAGCAGGATTACCCCGAGTTTCAGATCGTCTGCGGCGTGCTCGATCCGGCCGATGCTGCGCTCGCCGTGGTGGAGCGGTTGGTGGCGGAATTCCCTTCCCTGCCGATCGACATCGTGATCAATTCGCAACAGCACGGCGGCAACCGCAAGACCAGCAACTTGATCAATCTGCTTGCGCGAGCGCGTCACGGCGTGCTCGTCATGGCGGACAGCGATGCCCGAGTCGGACCCGACTATCTAAAGACGGTGACGGCGCCGCTGCTCGACAGCGGCGTGGGCCTCGTCACCTGCATATTCCGCGGAATCCCCACCCGGCGGATCTGGTCGCGTCTCGGCGCGATGTACATCAATGAGTGGTATATGCCCTCCGTGCTGCTCGCGCGGCTCTTCGGCCACCAGGGCTACGTTTCCGGTCAAACCATATGCTTGCGGCGTGAGACACTTCGGGCCATGGGCGGCCTCGAGGTCATCGCGGATCACCTCGCCGACGATTATCAGTTGGGCGAGGGGGTGCGAGGATTGGGACTGCGCATCGCGCTCTCGCACTACATGCCGACGGCCGAGCACGACGAGGCCACTTTCGACTTGCTGAACCGCCACGAGCTGCGCTGGATGAGCACGATACGGATCCTCCGGCCTCGGAGCTTTCGCTTGATCTTCTTCAGCTTCACCTTGCCGCTCGCGGCGCTGGGAATCGTGCTGAACGCCGCCGACCCGGTGCTCTCACCGGCAGCCTGGGCGCTGCTCGAGTTCACCGTCGTCGCGCGGCTGCTGTTGTACGGTGCGCATCGGCTGGGGGATGAACGGAGCCTGCTCTCGGACCTGTGGCTCGTGCCGGTGAGGGATCTGCTCATCTGCTGGGTCTGGTGGCGCAGCTTCTTCACCTCTCGCGTCACCTGGCGCGGCAGGGAGTTCGACATCGATGGCAGCGGCATCATGCACCGCGCTCCATGAATACCCAACCCTTCCCAGAGCTCCGCATCGGGCGAGCTTCGTGATCGAGAGCGAAATCTGAAAATCGCAGCATACATCGGGGGCGTGCTCGGGCTCGCGTTGCTGATCGTTCTTTTCGTTCGCTCCGACTTCATCGGGATGCTGCACGTATTGGGGCTCGCCGGCTGGAGGCTGCTCTGGCTGGTTCCCTATCGCGCTCTGTTCTTTCTCCTCTATGCCATCGGCTGGCTCAAACTGATCGGGCCCTACGATCCCGAGCGCCACGCCGGCCTCGGATATGTATTCTGGATCACCTCCGTGCGCGAGGCCATCGACCGGCTGCTCCCCGTTGCGAGCGTCGGTGGCGGGGTCGCAGGTGTTCGCTTGTTGCGCTGGCGGGGGATCGCCACGACTCCCGCCAGCGCAACCGTGATCGTGGAGATCCTATTGACGCTGATCGCGTCCTATGTGTTCGCGGTAGCAGGTCTCCTCCTGTTCATCGACGCGAGGGCGACCGGCGCGGAATACCGTCATCTGATTCTCGCCTTGCTCGTCAGCCTGCCGGTGCCCGTGGTGACGGGGTTGCTGCTGCGCTACGGCTC
>JASHRH010000063.1 GCA_030037475.1 Acidobacteriaceae bacterium | reverse complement strand
TGGGCAGCGGCAATGTGTTACGGGAGCTGGATGGGACAGGCCATACGCTGATTGAAAGCGCGTCGAGCGATGGTGCGCGGGAGACGAGCCGAGGCAATACGCTGCGGGCGACGTTTGCGGAACAGCCGGCGTCGGCCAGGAGCGGAGCCGGAAGTCGCGTGCGGAGAGCCGAGGCGGAACGGCGTGGTATCTCGGGATCAGGCGGGGTGCGGACGACATCGAGGCCCGCGCCGAAGATGCAGACTGTGCTGGAGACGGCTGTGCAGGATGGGAATGTGTCCCTGACGGAGATTCCGGCGAGCCACGCTGCTGGACCAGGAGCGCAGGCGCGGGAACCGCTGATGGCGTGGGCGGAGCATGCGGAGTACCACGCGGCGGATGAAGTGCTGACGCTGACGGGGCATCCGCACATGCGAGAGGGCGAGACGATGCAAATGTCGGCGGAGCGGATTCTGTATCACCGCGACACGCAGGACGCCAGCGCTGTGGGCAACGTGAAGGCGACGTACACGCAGGACGCGCAGGGAGCAGCTGGTCGCGCCCCCGCGGTACCAGAGATGGGTGCTAATGAGCCGGTCCATGTGATCGCGGAACGGGCAGAGATGCATCATGCGAGTGGAGAGACGGTTTTTTATGGAACGGTCAGTGAGCGGGCGCGAATGTGGCAGGGACCGGACTCACTGCTGGCGCCGACCATCGAAATCGACCATAGCAACGATAGGCTGAAGGCGTGGGGACAAAGCACGCGGCCGGAGGTGCTGGCGAATTTCACGTCGGCAATGGGAGCCAAACATGAGCAGACGCTGGTGAGCGTCGCAAGCCGAAGGCTGGATTACTCCGACAAGAGCCGCCAGGCGGATTTCCAGGGTGAGGTGACGGCGGAACAGGGGAATGAGGCGATCCGCGCCGACGATGCGCTGGTGATTCTGAAGCCGGAGCAGGAAGCATCCAGCAGGCAGACGGGGAAAAGAAATTCGGAGATCGAGAAAGCGATCGCGACGGAGCATGTCGTGTTTACGCAGCCCGGACGACGAGGCGAAGGCTCGAAGCTGGTGTACACGACCGGCGATGGGAAGTACGTGCTGACGGGGACGCCGGGAGAGCCTCCGCGATTGTGGGATCGGGTGCACGGAACCACAACCGGCGCCGCGTTGATTTTCAATAGTCAGAATGATAGCGTCGAGGTCAGTGGGGGGAAATCGAGCGCCGTGACTGAGACGCGCGCTCCCAGGTAATGCGGAAGCTGACCACCGACGAGATCAGCAAGTCGTACAAGGGCCGCCAGGTGGTTCACGGCATAAGCGTGCAGGTGACGGAGGGTGAGGTGGTGGGCCTTCTGGGACCGAACGGCGCCGGCAAGACGACCAGTTTCTACATGATCGTTGGGCTGATCCAGCCGGATGCGGGGCGCGTCCTGGTAGATGAAGAAGATGTGACGCACGTGCCCATGTATTTGCGTGCGCGGCAATACGGGATCAGTTACCTGCCGCAGGAGCCGTCGGTGTTTCGCAAACTGACGGTGGAAGAGAACATTCTGGCGGTGCTGGAAGTGCAGCCGGTGACGCCAGAGATGCGGCGAGCACGGACGGAAAAGCTGATCGAGCAACTGAATCTGGGGCATATCCGCAAGACGCGAGGATATGCGTTATCAGGAGGCGAGCGGCGGCGGGTAGAGATTGCGCGGAGCCTGTGCATTCAGCCATCGTTCATTTTGCTGGACGAGCCTTTTTCGGGAATCGATCCCATTGCGGTTCTGGATCTGCAGGAAATCATTTTCGACCTGAAGGCGAGCGGGATCGGGGTTCTGATTACGGATCATAATGTACGCGAGACGCTGTCCGTGACCGACCGCGCGTACATCATCAACGAAGGACAGATTTTCCGTCATGGAACGCCGGAGCAGCTGGGCAGCGATCCGGAAGTGCGCAGAGTGTACCTGGGAGAGAGTTTTTCGCTGGATTGAAAGGCAAGCGGAGCGATCGCGGCGGAAAGGCTAAACCGGGGTTGAGTGACGGATGTACACTTTGAGGCACAGGCGGAGCGCGGAGCCCGTCCGCAGAGGTTTATGCCGTTACTCCAGCCAAAACTCAGCCTGAAAGTCGCCCAGCGGCAGATTCTGACCCCTGGGCTGATGCAGATGGTCAGCGTGCTGGCGCTGAACAAGCTGGAACTGAAGGAGATGATCCAGGCGGAGATCGCGGAAAATCCGGTCCTGGAGGAGATGGACGAGAACGTCCCGCTGCTGGACGACGTGGCGCGCGAGGAAGAGGAGCGGGACCGGCCGCTGGAGACGCAGACGGCCACCGAAGGCGAGAGCAAGGAAAAGGATCCGTTCGACGAGATCGATTTCGGGACGTATTTCCAGGATTACCTCGATCCGGGGTTCCGGTCGCCGAACAATTATGAGGAAATCGAAAAGCCGTCGATTGAGAATTTCCTTTCGGCGCCGGCGACGCTGAGCGATCACCTGTTCTGGCAACTGGGAGCCCTCAATCTGGCGCCGGCAGTGCGCGAGGCGGCGGAATACATCATCGGAAATCTGAACGAGGACGGCTACCTGACGGCGACGGACGAGGAGTTGCTGGCGGGATATCTGCGCGAACAGATGGAGCCGGATCAGCCGGAGAATCCCAATGGAGACGCGGCCAGAGACGTGGCGACCCGGGTGGCGGAGTTGCCGGTGGCGATGACGGAGCGAGCGCAGCACCATCTGGCGGCAGCGCTGGAAGTGGTGCGGCAGCTGGATCCGATTGGGGTGGGGACGCGGGATCTGCGCGAGTGCCTGCTGGTGCAGGTTGAGGCGCAGAAGAAGGAATTCGAGATCATATTCCAGCGGAGCGAGGGCGCTCGGCAAAGCGCGGGCAACGGGACGCACGCGGCGACGATAGCGCATTTGCACGCAAACGGGAGCGGCACGGCGGCGAATGGGATCGGCCCGGGCGATGCGGCGAGTCATGCGGCGGAGCACGAGGGCCATCACGCCAACGGCAAAGCGGAAATTGCGACGCACGAACAGGCGAGCCGGCTGGTGATTTTCGAGCTGGCGGAAAAGATTATCGATGCGCACATGCTGCTGCTGCAGAAGCGCGATCCGCGGGAACTGGCGAAAGCGGTGGGCAGCTCCGTGGAGGAGACGCAGCGGGCGATCGATTTCATTCGGACGCTGGATCCCCGACCGGGGCAGCGCTATAACCGCAGCGAAGCGCGGCTGATTGAGCCGGATGTGGCCTTTGTGAAGCGCGACGACGAGTGGGTGGTGGTGATGAACGAGGACGATCTGCCCACCCTGCGGCTGAATCAGGGATATCGGCGGCTGCTGACTCAGGACGGCGCGGAAAAGGACGTGAAGGATTACATCAAGGAGCGGTACCGCTCCGCGCTGCAACTGATGCGGAACATCGAGCAGCGAAAAAACACGATCCTGCGGACCTGCGAATCCATTGTGCGGCGGCAGAGCGATTTTCTGGAAAAGGGCGTGGACGCGCTGAAGCCGATGATGATCAAGGAAGTTGCGGAGGAGATCGGGGTGCACCCATCGACGGTCAGCCGCGCGGTCTCCAGCAAGTACGTGCACACGCCGCAGGGCGTCTACGAGCTGCGCTTCTTCTTCAGCGAGGGGGTAAACGGTCCGGAAGGAGCGGGAACGCCGCTGATGCTGCTGAAGCGGAAGGTGAAGAAGCTCATTGAGGACGAAGATCCGCGCAAGCCGCTGACCGACGATCAGATCGCGACGCTGCTGCAGGGGCAGGGCATCGACGTGACGCGGCGGACAGTGGCAAAATATCGCGAAGACTTGCGCATTCCCAGCACGCACCAGCGGCGCGTCCGCGGCTGAGCGACTCTCCGGAGAAGGAGCTTTCCCATGCAGGCCGAGTACACAGGAAGGCAGGTAACCATCACTCCGGCGCTGCGTCGGCTGGGCGATGAGGGGATCGAGCGCATCGCCAGGCTGCTGCCGAAAGCGGCAGGTGCGCACATTGTGCTGACGTCGGAGAAAGGCCGCAAGACGGCCGACGTGACGGTGAAGATGCGGGCGGGCAAGATTGTGGGCTTCAGCGAGTCATACAACATTGAGACGGCGCTGCGCGAGGCGCTGGCCAGGGCGGAGACACAGGCGATCCGAAACCGGAAACGGATTCATGCGATCAAACGGCAGCCTAAGGACGAGAAACTGCCGCATGATGTGCTGCCGGTGAGAGCCAGGAAGGCGAGCCGGACACGCGCGGAGAACCTGGAGCCGGAAGAGATGGCGGCTGCGGCCGCGACGAATGGTCGACGGATGGCGAAGGCAGTGGTGCCGGTGACGGTGCATACGTTTCCGGCGAGGTCTCCGGTGGCCGAACCGCACGTGGTGCGCTCGGCGGATTCCGTGGCGCTGCGGCCGATGACGATTGAAGAAGCGGTGAAGGAAGCGGAGTTCCGCGACCGCGACGTGTTTGTCTTCCGCAATCATGCGGGGACGGTCTGCGTGCTGCACCGCAAGCGCGACGGGAAGATGGAGCTGATCGAGGCGCCGTAAGGGCGGCGTAGTATCCTGCGACGGGAGACCGAATGAGCAGCACGCCGATGGAACTGATCCGGAAGCTGGATGAGACGGCGACGGCGCTGCGGGAGCTGGCCAGTCAGGTGCGGCA
>JASHRH010000062.1 GCA_030037475.1 Acidobacteriaceae bacterium | reverse complement strand
ACCGCGCGCGTTTCTGCATCCAGCAGCAGGTGCGCCGCCTTCAGCGGATCCCGCGGGATATGCAGATTCTGTGCGATCACGTTGCCCGTTCCGAACGGTAGCACGCCCAGCGTTGCATCCGATCCCGCTACGCCCTGCATTACCTGGAAAAACGTCCCGTCGCCGCCGCACACGAGGAACGTGTCGAACCCCTCCGCCACGGCTTCGCGCGCCTGCTCGCCCGCCGAATGGGCTGACAGCGTCTCGCGCAGATACACGTCGCATCCGTGCGCGCTCAGCAGCTCCGCGATCTCTCCCACGATGGCCCGCCGCTTCGCGTTATGGATCAGCAATGGATTCAGGAACAGCAAAACGCGCCGCATCAGTTCAGAGTACGAGTCCATCCAGCTGGCAATGTGAACACTTTGTTAGATGCGCGCTCCCGCACCACACTGGTCACTTCACGGCCACAGCAGCAACTCCGCGTGGCAGCTGAAACCGCTTTGTATCAGGGACAACTTCAGTCATGCCATATCGCCCCAAAGACAACCCAGCTTTAGCCCCTGAGGGATGTCGATTGCAAATCGACTCCATGCCGAAGAACTCTGGCAATCTCGTCAGTTCCCGCCCGTGACGCCAACGCCTCCTGTCAGCCCGGAAATTGCTCATCGCCCTTTCATTCCGCTCTCGAACACGAGGTGCTTTTTACCCGTCGCGGGATTCGTGAGCAGCACAGGCGCCACGGCAAACGCCGCTCGCAGGTTTTCTCCGGTCAGCACCTCTGCGGGCGTGCCATCGGCGAGGACGCGGCCCTGATCCAGCAACAGCAGACGATCCGCGAACTGAACGGCCAGGTTCAGATCATGCACGACACCGACCACAACGACGTCTTTTTCTGCGGCGAAGATCCGCACTTTCTCCATGAAATCGATCTGGTGGCGCACATCAAGAAACGTGAGGGGCTCGTCGAGAAAGAGATGGCGCGTCGCGCCTTCAATCGGCCGCCAGATCTGCGCCAGTACCCGCGCAAACTGCACCCGCTGGCATTCGCCGCCGCTCAGCGTGCCGTAGCTGCGATCGGCCATCGCCATCACGTCGAAAAAGCGCATCACCTCGTCGCAGATCGCAAGATCCTCCGCGCCTGGACGCGCCCCGAAGTGCGGATACCGCCCCATCAGCACCAGCTCGCGCACGGGCAGGGAAAACGCAACCTCGATGGCCTGCGGGAGCACAGCCCGGCGGCGTGCCAGCTCCCGCTCAGACCATGAAACCGCGTCCCGATCGTCGTACAGAACCTTGCCTGCGGTGGGCCGCAGCAGTCGCGCCAGCAGGCGGATGAGCGTCGATTTCCCCGCGCCGTTCGGACCCAGGATCAGATGCAGCCGCCCGGCCTCGAACCGCGCCGAAATGCGGTCGATCAGGGCTCGCTTGCCCATGCGGAAGACGAGATCAGTCGTGCTCAGCATAGCGTCAGGACAGGTACTCGCGGCTGCGCAGCAGTGACAAAAACACCGGCACGCCCACCACTGCGGTTACGATGCCAATGGGCAGCTCGGCCGGCCGCAGCGACACGCGGGCAATCAGATCGGCGACGCTCAGCAGCGTCCCGCCCAGCAGCGCGCTGCCCAAAATCAGAAATCGATTGTCCGGTCCGCGCACAATGCGCAGAATGTGTGGCACGATCAGCCCCACAAAGCTGATTACTCCCGTGAACGCCGTCGCCACAGCGACCATCAGCACGTTGATCGTCAGCACCGTCCATTTCAGCCGTCCAACGTTCACGCCCAGCGCCGTCGCCTGATCGTCGCCAATCATCAGGGCATTGAGCGATTTTGCGAAACCCATCGCGGGAATCAGCCCCCCGATCGTCGCAATGCCGACGATCACGACCGAATTCCAGTCCGCGCCCGACATTGTCCCCAGATTCCAGTAAATGATCGACCGCGCCGCCGGATCGCGCGCAACATAGGACAGAAATCCGATGCCGCTCAGGAACAGCGCATTGATCGCCAGTCCCGTCAGCAACAGCCGCAAAATCGAGCTCCGTCCCTCCCGTCGCGTATGCGCCAGCGCAAACACCAGATAGGTAGAGAGCACACCGCCCGCGCATGCCACCAGCGGCAGCGTCAGTCCGCCCAGGTTCACGCTCAGCAGCGCCGGGAAAACATAGAAGAGAGCCGCGCCGAATGCCGCGCCGCTCGACGTCCCTACCAGACCCGGCTCCACAATAGGATTGCGAAACAGCCCCTGCATCAGCGTTCCGCCTACGCCCAGGCTCGCGCCCACCAGCAGGCACAGAATCGCCCGCGGCACGCGCAGCTCGATAAAGATGCGCTGATCGAGCGGCATATCCGCCTGCCCGGTCAGCTTCCCCCACGCCGCCGCAGCCATGTCGTGCCCGGAAAAATCCATCGCGCCATAGCGGATCGAGGCGACCGTCGTCGCGATCATCAGCACGAACAGTGCCGCCAGGCACCAGCGGTCGGCCCGGCGCGCGTTCATTGGTGGATTAGCTTCGCGAGCTGGATGATGGCGTCCCCGGTGTTCGGCCCAAAATACATCAGCTCGTGCTCCGACACGCGATAGATGCGATTGTGCCGTGCCGCGTCCGTCTGCGCCACGCCGGGCAGCGTTTTGGCCTGCGCGATGCCGCCCAGCTGGTCGAAGCCATACTCGGTCATCAGGATCACCTGCGGATTGCTCTTCGCGATGATCTCCGGCGAAACCATGCGTTGCATGCCGGGCTGCTGCAGAGCCATTTGTCCGCCCGCCAGTTCCACCATCGTGGCCGCCGTCGCGCCGTCTCCATGCCCGCCGCTGCCGACGACCAGATAGACGTTCGACGCGCGCCCGTAATGAATCACCGCCACGCGCGGCCTGGTCTTGTACTGCTTCGTTGCGGCCGCGGCCGCCGCCATTTCGTGATCCATCTGCGCGCACAGTTCCTCGGCGCGCTTCTCCTTATGGAAGAATGCGCCCATTTCGCGCAGCAGCGCCTCGGTCCCCGCCACCGAGTTGTTCTTCGCATGGAACGTCTTCATCGGGATGTGCAGTGCCTGCAACTGACGAACAACGTTATCGGGGCCGATGTTACCGTCTGTGAGCACCAGCGTCGGGTGCAGCGAGAGAATGCCTTCCGCGCTGAGGGCGCGGTGATAGCCCACGGTGGGCAGCTTCGTAATCTCCGGAGGGTACGTGCTCGAATAGTCCACGCCGACAAGGCTCGACTGCGCACCCAGTGCATAGATCATCTCGTTGTACGCTTCGCCGATGCAGACAATCCGCTGCGGTCCATTGGATTCTGCCGCCTGGTTCCTGAACCGGTTGCATCCGGTCAGCAAAAAGACAAGGACGAAAGGCGCCAGCAATCGAAGACGACTCATCGGAATTGCTCCAGCATACACGAACCGGAGAGCCGTCTTCGCCACCCCTCAAACCAGCCACAGATACGAGATTCGGCTGGAAAACGATGCCGCGAGAGTCACGGATGGCGCCCGTTCCCGGCCGGCTCCTGCGCTATCTCTTCATCCAGCTATAGACCATGTACCCCAGAATGCACGCCAGCACGAACATGCTGAAAATGAACCGCGGCCAGTCCACGTTCACGTGGAACTCCAGCAGCCCGGGCAACGCACCCGCATCCACAGGGAAGTTCATGATTTCCCACCATTCTCTCTCGCGCGCCGCCTCGCGCGCATCCCCCAAACGTTGACCTGTACCTTCCCGGTTCGTAACCTGAAAGTGACGACCTGCGCTTGCGGAGGAGCACACCTCATGCTCATCACCCTGCTCGACCTCGAACGCGAGCCTGTCCGCTTCGACATCGAGCTCGCGCCCGGCGCCATCGACTACGGCGATCAGGCTCTCCAGGTCTCGCCCCTCGCCATCCACGGCCAGGCTGAGCTTCTCCGCGAGCACCGCGGACCCAAAGAAGTGATCCCCGACATCCGCGCCCGCGCCTCCTGGTCCGGAACCTTCGAAGTTCCCTGCGCCCGCTGCCTCGAGCCCGTCCGTCATCCTCTCGGCGGCGAGTTCGACCTCCTCTTCCGCCCTCTCGGCGCCGATGCCGGTCCAGCGGACCGCTCCCTGGGCGCGCCCGACACCGAAATCGGTTATTATCAGGGAGAAGGTCTGGTGCTGGAAGACGTTTTGCGGGAACAGGTTCTGCTGGCCCTCCCTGCTCGTTCGCTCTGCCGCACCGACTGCAAAGGGCTCTGCCCACGCTGTGGTTGCAATCTGAACACCGAATCCTGCATCTGTCAGACGGCCCCTGCCGATGAGCGGTGGTCGGCGCTTTCAGACCTGCGCAGCCGGCTCAGCCACGAACCCCGCACGGGGAAAGATTAAAGCGCCGGCTCGCACGCGTCCGTCGCGAAAGGAATCTCACCATGCCGAACCCAAAACGCCGCCACTCCAAACGGCGCACCGCCAATCGCCGCGCCCACGACGCCCTTACCGCCGGCGCCCTTTCCGAGTGCCCCAACTGCCACGAGCGCAAGCGGCCTCATCACGTCTGCCCCAAATGCGGACATTATAAGGACCGCGAAGTTTTCGAAGTTAAAGAGGCCAGCTAGTGCCAGCTGCCTTTCCGCTGGCCGGTTTTCAGCTGACCGGACCTAAGCTGACCGGTTTTTCGCTGCCCGCTTTTTAGCTACCAGCATGCTCACCGACATCGCTCTCGACGCCATGGGCTCGGACAAAGCTCCCGAGCCGGAGATCCGAGGCGCGATTCTCGCCTGCCGCTCCCAGCACGTCCACGTGCATCTGGTCGGCCCCGAGCCTCTGCTGCGTCCGCGCCTGCGCGCCGCCCTCGGCTTCGCCCGCCTTCCCATCGACATCGTGCACGCCGAGGAGTTCATCGGCATGGACGAAAAGGCCGCGCACGCCGTCCGCTCCAAGAAGAACAGCTCCATGCGCGTCGGCCTGAAGCTGGTCAAGGAGAAGCGTTGTGCCGGCTTCTTCACCGCTGGCAACACCGGAGCCGGCATGGCCACGGCCAAAATGGTCCTCGGCGCGCTCCCCGGCGTCGACCGCCCTGCCCTCGCCATCGTCGTGCCCACGCTTTCCGGCTCGCCCTGCGTCCTTCTCGACGTCGGCGCCAACGTGGACTGCAAGCCGCAAAACCTCGAGCAATTCGCCGTCATGGGCGAGCTCTACGCCCGCTCCGTTCTCCGCGTCCCGCGCCCTCGCGTCGGCATCCTCTCCGTCGGCGAAGAAGAAGGCAAGGGCAACGACCTCACCCGCGAGGCGACTTCCCTCATCCGCCAGCTCCCCGTCAACTTCATCGGCAACGTTGAGGGCCGCGACATCTACAACGGCAACTGCGACGTGATCGTCTGCGACGGATTCGTCGGCAACGTCGCTCTCAAGACCAGCGAAGGGCTCAGCCGCCTCGTCCGCGAGATGCTGAAAGCCTCGCTCACCCAGACCGTCACCGCCCAGGTGGGCGCGCTGCTCTCGCGGCGCGCGTTCAACGCTTTCCGCCGCCGCCTCGATCCGTCGGAGTACGGCGGAGCGCCCCTGCTCGGCGTGCGCGGCGTCTGCATCATCGGCCACGGATCGTCGAACGACCAGGCGGTCATGAACGGCGTCCGCGTCGCGGCG
>JASHRH010000061.1 GCA_030037475.1 Acidobacteriaceae bacterium | reverse complement strand
TTCGACTTCAGGGAGTTCGGGCATGGATCGCTGTGCAGTCGACTGACCCAAGCATACCGGAGGGGTGACTCAGGGAGGAGTGAAGGCCGTCGAGACGCAGGTATTCCCACAGCAGCAGACTGCCGGCTGCGCAGCGAGGAGACAGGAAGGCTCCGCAGAGCCTTCCCGAGCCGAGGCGTAAGCCAGCCGCTTAGACTACGGCTGCTTTAGGAGCCGCTTCCAGCACAGACGACTCCTTGTACAGCGCCGCACCGATGAACGTGCCGACCAGCACTTCCACCAGGTTGCCCAGTGTCGTGAAGACCATCAGGTTGTGCGGGTAGAGGCCAGTGATGTACATGAAGCCAGCATTGGGCAGCACGTAGGCGACGATCCATATAGCGAGGCCGACGTTCAGCGCCGTTCTGTAGCGAGTTCCGAGGCGCGGCTTGCAGGCGGCATAAAACCAGATGATGATGACGCCGGCGATCAGACCCAGGATATAGAACGAGATCATCTGACCGGTGCCGAAAGCGCCGATGCCAAGCACTTTGTCCGCAGCTGCCCAGCGCGAACTCAGGATCACTCCATCCGCGATCCAGCCGAGGATGTCGATCACAATTCCTGCAACGATACCCCCGAGAAACGCACGACCAACGTTGATCTTGCCCATTGACGCCTCCTTTTTAGGGTCGGGCGGAGTATACCCGCTACGGCGGCGGCTGAAAAGCAGAAATTTGCAGCAGGTCACGCCGGTGTTAACTACCCTCCGCCGGAAGCGGCCTCGTGCGCGAAGGGCTGGGCGAAGAAGAAACGAAAATCGGGAGTAGAATAGCGGGATGCCGTACCCGGTAACCCCAGTACCGGAGCCTGGAGCGGAATCCCCTGTCCCGCAGTCGCTTGCATGGGCGCACCCGCTGGTGCGGGAATGGTTTGTGCGCCGCTTTGGCACGCCCACCGAGCCACAGGAGCTGGGCTGGCCGCACATTCATGCGGGAAGAACAGTGCTGATTTCCGCGCCGACCGGATCGGGCAAGACGCTGGCGGCGTTTCTGATCTGCCTCGACGGACTGATCCGCAAGGCGCTCGAAGGCCGGCTGGGGCAGGAAACCGAGGTGGTGTACGTCTCGCCGCTGAAGGCGCTGTCCAATGACGTGCAGAAGAACCTGGAGATCCCGTTGCGGGAGATTCAGCAACTCGCGCTGGAGCGCGGGTATCTTTGCCCGCCGGTGCGGGCGGGGGTGCGGACCGGCGACACGCCGGCGGCGGAGCGGCGCGCGATGCTGAAGGTGCCGCCCCACATTCTGGTGACGACTCCGGAGTCGCTGTACATCCTGCTGACCGCGCAGCAGAGCCGCGAGCATCTGCGGCGCGTGCATACGGTGATCGTCGATGAGATCCATGCGATTGCGGATGACAAGCGCGGGTCGCACCTGGCGCTGAGCCTGGAACGGCTGGACGCGCTGGTGACGGGAGAGAATCCACTGATGGCGGGCGCAAGCCTGCTTTCGCACCCGCGGCCATTGCGGATTGGATTGTCGGCGACGCAGAACCCGATCGAGCTGGTGGCGGAGTTCCTGCAGCCGCGGCGAGACGGCGCCGCGGAGAGTTCGGTCGCGATTGTGTGCACTGGCGAGCGGCGCGCGCTGGATCTGGCGATTGAAACGCCGGCGGACGAACTGGGCTCGGTAGCGACGATGGCCATCTGGGAAGGCGTGTATACACGCCTGACAGAGCTGGCGCTGGAGCATCGATCCACGCTGGTGTTCGTCAACACGCGACGGATGGCGGAGCGGCTGGCCTTCCAGCTGGGCGAGCGGCTGGGCGCGGAGAACGTGGCATGCCATCACGGGAGCCTGTCGCGCAAGCTGCGGCTGGATGCGGAACGGCGGCTGAAGCAGGGCGAGATTCGCGCGCTGGTGGCGACGGCTTCGCTGGAACTGGGCATCGACATCGGAACGGTGGATCTGGTGTGCCAGGTGCAGTCGCCGCGATCGATCTCCGTCGGGATGCAACGCGTCGGCCGCGCCGGCCACTGGCGTGGAGCCATCCCGAAGGGGCGGTTCTTCGCGGTGACGCGCGATGATCTGGTGGAGCAGGCGGCGCTGGTGCGCGCGATGCGGAGCGGCGTATTGGACCGGCTGGAGATCCCGGCGAAGCCCTTTGATGTGCTGCTACAGCAGATTGTGGCGGCGTGCGCAGCGGAGCCGTGGGAGGAACGCGCACTGTGGCAGGTGCTCCGGCGGGCGTATCCGTACCGCGAACTGAGCTGGGAGGAGTTCGACAAGGCGCTTTGCCTGTTGACGGAAGGGATCGAGTCGAGCCGAGGGCGGTACGGCGCGTATCTGCTGCGGGACCGCGTGCAGGGGCGAGTGCAGGCGCGGCGAGGCGCACGGACGACGGCGATCACCAATGGCGGAGCAATTCCGGACACGGCGCTGTTTCCGGTGATTTTGCAACCGGAAGGCGTACAGATCGCCACGCTGGACGAGCACTTCGCCGTGGACTCGTCGCCGGGCGACGTGGTGCAACTGGGCAACGCAAGCTGGCGGATTCAGCGCATTGAGGCAGCGGGGCGCGTGCTGGTGGAAGACGCGCAGGGCGCGCCGCCGACGCTTCCGTTCTGGTTCGGCGAAGCGCCGCAGCGGACGCAGGAGCTGAGCCAGTTCGTTTCCGAACTGCGCGAGGAGATCGACCGGCGCACGCGCAATGTGCTGCCAGGCTATGTGAGTCAGGCGATGCCCGAGGCTGCGGAAGCGGCCGCATTTCTGAAGAGGGAATGCGGCGTGGACGATGCCGGCGCAGAACAACTGATCGCGTACGTCGCCGCAGGACGCGCGGTGCTGGGGGCGGTGCCTTCTGTAACAACGATTGTTGCAGAACGGTTCTTCGACGAGGGCGGCGGGATGCAACTGATCCTGCACGCGCCGTTCGGAGGGCGGATCAACAAGGCCTGGGGGCTGGCGCTGCGCAAGCGCTTCTGCCGGGGCTTCAACTTCGAGCTGCAGGCGGCAGCCACGGACAACGGGCTGAACATCTGCCTGGCGGAGCAGCACAGCTTTCCGCTCAGCGACGTCTTCCATTTCCTGACGACGGAAACGGTGACGGAGCTGCTGGAGCAGGCATCGCTGGCTTCGCCGATCTTCAAAACGCGCTGGCGCTGGGACGCGTCGCGCAGTTTGCAACTGCTGCGGTTCCAAAAAGGGAAGAAGGTGGCGCCGCAGGTGCAGCGGATTCGTTCGGACGATCTGCTGGCCAGCGTCTTTCCGCAGGCAGCGGCGTGCTTCGAGAACATCGAGGGCGACATCCAGATTCCGGACCATCCGCTGGTGGGCGAGGTGATGCGGGATGTGCTCCAGGAAGCGCTGGACCTGGAGGGTCTGAAAGCGGTGCTGCGGGCCATGCAGGAGGGACGGATCCGATGCGTGGCTGCGGATACGACCACCCCTTCCGCCTTTGCGCATGAGCTGCTGAACGCCAACCCGTATGCGTTCCTGGATGATGCGGGGCTGGAGGAGCGGCGCGCGCGGGCGGTGCAGATGCGCGGCGTAGTGCCGGATGCGGTGCTGGGCGAGGCGGGACGGCTGTCGCCGGAAGCGATTGCCGAGGTGCGGGAGGAGATCTGGCCGGACATTCGTGACGAACATGAACTGCACGACCTGCTGTGCGCGCTGGTGATGGTCCCGGCGGAGACCCTCGATGAGCCGGGGGCACGGGACTGGCGGATCTTCCTGTCGCGGCTGGAGCGGACCGGACGGGCGGCCTTCGCGCGGGCGCAGGGGCGGGAGTATCTGGTCGCGGCGGAGCGGGCAGGATGGCTGCAGGAGCTGTGGCCGACGGTGGAATTCTCTGTGGAAATGTGGGGAATTTCCGGGGAATTGCCCAATCCGAGCGACATTCTGGCCAAAGCGTGCCAGGGATGGTTACAGATCCTGGGCCCGACTACATCGGCGAGGCTCGGTGCGCGTCTCGGCGTGGATGCTGGCGCGATTTGGCGCGAGATGCTGCGGCTGGAGGCGGCGGGAACGGCGCTGCGCGGGGTCTTCGAGGGCGCAGTGAGCGCGGCGCCAGTGCCGGACCACGATGTGGAGTGGTGCGAGCGGCGGATTCTGCAACGGATCCATAAACGGACGCTCCATGCGCTGCGGAAGCAGATTGAGCCGGTGACGCCGGCGGCATATCTGCGCTTTCTTCTCGATTGGCAACACCTCGGTGAGCGGCGGCAACTGACCGGCGAGCAGGGATTGCTGGAGGCGCTGCGTGGGCTGGAGGGGTTCGAAGCGCCGGCAGCGGAATGGGAACGGAGCCTGCTGCCGCAGCGAGTGGCGGGATACGATCCGCGCTGGCTGGATGCACTGTGCCTGACGGGAGCGGTGGGATGGGGCAGGATATCGCCGCATCCCGCGTTTGCGGACGCGGCGAGCGGCGGACCGCGGCGGGTGGTGCCGACGAGCATGGCGCCAGTGACGTTCTTCCTGCGCGAAGAGGCGCTGTGGATGGATTTGTGCCTGTCGCGGCGACAAATCCCGGAAGCGAGCCTGACCACGGCGCTGAGCGAGATCGCGAACCGCGTGCGTTCGTACCTCGGAGAGCGCGGCGCGATGTTCGCCGGAGACCTCATTCGGATGTTCGGCGAACCGGCGGAGGAAGTGCATCGCGCGCTATGGGAGCTGGTGGCGGCAGGGCTGGTGACAGCGGATGGCTTTGACAGTCTGCGGGCGCTCATTGATCCGAGACGGAAACGGGATTTGACCCGCAGTGCGAAGGCACGGAACGCAGCCGGACGCTGGGCGCTGCTGGGCGAAGCTGAGGAGCCAGCAGCACGAGGCGACGTCGAGGCGGCGGGACGCGCGGCGGCGCGGCGCGATGCCCAGATTGAGTCAGCGTGCCGGATGCTGCTGCGACGGTACGGCGTGGTCTTTCGCGACGTGCTGGCGCGGGAGACGACCATGCCGCCGTGGCGTGAACTGGTGGCGATGTTCCGGCGGCTGGAAGCGCGGGGCGTGGTGCGCGGCGGGCGATTCGTCTCAGGGTTCGGCGGCGAGCAGTTCGCGCTGCCGGAAGCGGCCGATGCGCTGCGGGCGGGACGGAGCCGAACGCTCGCCGAGATGCCGCGGCTGACGATCGCGGCCGCCGACCCGATGAACCTGATCGGCGTGGTGATTCCCGGTGAGAGGGTGGCCGCGATTGCAGGCAACACCGTGACGCTGCCGCCGGCTGCGGCGCCTGAACCGGCCGTCGTGGAGATGGCCGTGGCGAGTGCATTCGCGTGGGAGAGCCCGCAGCAGGAAGGCGGCGCGATTGCCTGAGCAGGATGCGGCTGCGGAGAGCCGAACGCTGATCGAAGGCGAGGACTTCTACCGAGAAGGTCCATACGTTGTGTTCACGGAAGCGTATCTGCGGCGGCGCGGAACCTGCTGCGGATCGGGCTGCCGGCATTGTCCATGGCGGGAGCTGCCGGTTGAGCAGAGGCCGCGATAAGGGAGCTCGGAGAATTTCCCCTCAGGGGCTAAAGCCCTTTGCTTTTGCGGCAGCTCA
This sequence comes from Acidobacteriaceae bacterium, assembly GCA_030037475.1. Lineage (GTDB taxonomy): Bacteria > Acidobacteriota > Terriglobia > Terriglobales > Acidobacteriaceae > Palsa-343. The sequence continues at coordinate 8,208 of JASHRH010000061.1, read as the reverse complement.
TCGGCACGGCTACCACCCCAACACGCAAACGCGTTGGGGGCCCCGGCTGAAGCCGTGCCCCTTCAAAACTTCGACCTGATCGGAGTTCTTCCGCGACTTGCAGAGCCGTGCCGCTCGAAACAGCGGTTCGTCCGGGCGTCCGCGCGATAATCTGGAGCACATGAGCAAGCTGTCGCATTACGGTGATGCGGGCGAGGCGCGCATGGTGGACGTGAGCGCGAAGCCGGAGACGCGGCGCGAGGCCGAGGCGTCGGCGTTTGTGGCGATGAGCGCGGAGGCGCTGGCGGCGCTGCCGCGGAATGCCAAGGGGAATCCGCTGGAAGTGGCGCGGATCGCAGGCATTCAGGCGGCGAAGCGCACCGCGGAGCTGATCCCGATGTGCCATCCGCTCGCGTTGAGCCATGTGGATGTGCGCGCGGAGGTGACGGAGGACGGGATTGCGATCCGCGCGACGGCGGCGACGACGGCGCAGACCGGCGTGGAGATGGAAGCACTGACCGCGGCGGCGGTAGCGGCGCTGACGGTGTACGACATGTGCAAGGCGGCGGACAAAGGGATCGTCGTGCGCGAGGTGCAGCTCGAGCGCAAGACAGGCGGCAAGAGCGGAGAGTGGCAGAGAGCTTAGGGGTAATCGGTAGTCGGCGAACCAGTTCTGACGCTCTTCCGTTAGCTGCGAGCTCCGGGAAAATTTTTTTAAGACGGGTATCGGGCAAAGGGTTGATTTTCCTGGACTTCTTGGGTAATACCCTGAGGGTATTACCCTCCCACGGCGGCCTGATGCCGCGCGATACGCTGGCGGAGATCTTCGCGGTAATCGGCGCAGGTGTAGCAGGGGCAATGTTCCCAGTCATGATGGGGCAGAGGGACGACCACCTCGGGGTCCTCGTCTTCGGGGTGACAGTGACTGGCGGGCTCCAGGGTGTCGAGTAAGTGGCGAGCGGCGTCGGCGGACTCGGCGACAGAGCAGGCGGGATTGAGGGGCGGCTCGTCGAGGTCGCCGTCGGCGCTGATGAAATCTTCGTGATCGCGGCCGAGGTGGCAGACAGGCTCTTCCGGAGTCTCGGGTTCGGCGGTTTTGGGTGGGGCGACCGGCTTGTACAGACCTGGGATGGTGAGGGCGGCCACGCGCAGGGCGGCGAGAGCGATGCGGGCGCGGAGGGGGTCGAGGGTATTGGAGAGAACGCCCTGGACGATTTGGGTGGAGACAAGCTGGAGGGTGGCGCGGTCCTCGATGAGAGGGATGGAGACGTTGCGGGGGTCGGGCAGGGCAGGGCGGCGGTTGCGATAGTGGGAGAAACAGAGATGGAGTCCGCCGACAACTTTGTTTTTGCAACGGCGGCCATCGGCGGTGAGAGCGCGGCAGCGCGGGCGTTCGGCGGGAATGGGTTTGGCGCGGACGGGGTCGAGGGGGCCAGTGGGATACGGGATCGGTTCGGGGAGAGGCTGGTCGGACATGGGAGACCTCCTTGCGAGCACAGAGATTGGAAAGCGAGTTAGCGAGTCAGCGAGATGGCAAGTTAGCAAGTTAGCGAGCTCAGGGCTCAGAGCTCAGAAAAAGCGAAAGCCCGCGCGAGGCGGGCTTTTTCCTTTTCTCTCTATCTAAATTCAGAATAGCAAACCGGAAGAATTAGAGTGCCAAATATTTTGGAGTAAGTACGCCTGGAAGTTCTCTGCAATCAATAACAAAACTTTGGTCATGCGGGCGAGGGGCTTGACAATTTTTGGGGGTGTCTCCAGTTTGGAAGGAAACCATCCCTCAGGGGCTCAAGCCCGGTTTTGTTTGGGGTATTTAACGTACGGGCTGAAGCCCGTACCCTTCAAACTGAGACACTACCCGAGTGGGGCACCCGGTTCCCTGGGAATGGGGATAGAATCGGAGGAGCAGGCAGACTGGACGGCCGCTGGCGGGGGCGACTCCGCTGGAGGAAAGTCCGGACTCCGCAGGGCAGTGTGCCGGATAACGTCCGGGACCTGAGCGTGAAGGCTCAGGGACGGCAAGTGCCACAGAAAACAAACCGCCCCGGTTTCGCAAGAGACCGGAGTAAGGGTGAAAAGGTGCGGTAAGAGCGCACCGCTCCGGCGGTAACGGCGGAGGCAGGGTAAACCCCACACGGAGCAAGACCAAATAGGGAACGAGACGGGCAGCAATGTCCGGCACGCGCCGGCCCGGCGCGTCCAAGTTCCGGGTAGGTCGCTACAGCGAGCGCAGCAATGCGGCGCGCAGAGGAATGGCCGTCCTCGACAGAATCCGGCTTACAGGTCTGCTTGCTGAAGAACAGTAGTCAGTGATCAGTAGTCAGTAGTCGGTAGTCGGTAGTCAGCGATCAGTGAATCAGTTGTCAGAGTCAGGAGACAGAAGTCAGGAGACAGGAGACAGGAGTCAGGAGTCAGGAGACAGGAGCCGGCGTTTGGGCTATCAGGCAGCGCCGGCGGCTGGTTCGGCGAAGAGGCTGGCGACGTAATCGAGCATGAAGAGGGGATGGACGGGCTTGGAAAGGATCTCGAAGAAGTTGCCCTTTTTGGCGGCTTCTTCAGCAAGGGCCGGGGTGTCGGCGTGTCCGGAGAAGAGAACCAGCCGGCAACGAGGATGGTTGTCGCGCAGGACGACCGCCAACTCGATGCCGTTCATCCGTGGCAGCATGACATCGAGGATGGCGAGATCGGGCTCCCACTCGGCGACTGTCTCGATCGCCGCTTCGGCAGAGAGCGCCGTGCGGACCGTGTAACCGCTGTGCGTAAAGACGGCGGAAAGGGATTCGGCGATGGACGGATCGTCATCGACGATCAGGATCCCGCGTCCGGTTGTCGCGCGCCTGAAGGCCCTGTGCTCGTGTGCCTGGAGATCGAGAGGCGCGTCCGACTTTCCGGCGGGCGGATGAAATTGCGGCATGGAGTGTGCTCCCCCTGGGCGCCGACGCCGTCCAGCCGGCATACCTATGCGTTCCGTTGGATGCAGGAAAGGACAAGGGTTGCCGCCTGCAGCGGCTTCCGGAGAACAACTTTATGGATTCTCAGCGGAAATGCTCCCAGCCGGAGGGCAGGATGGGAATGCGGCGATTGTCGCGCGTTTTCAGCAGGATGCGAGGCCGATTCCGGGCCGGTCTGCGCAGGACTCCGATGCGATGGATGGGCACGCCGGCGATGGAGCGGGGGATTTTCGCGGACGGAGGAGCGGTGAAGAGCAATTCGTAATCTTCGCCGCCGTGGAGGGCCAGGTGGAGCGAGGAGGCCTGGCTGGGGTCCAGGGAAAACCATCCCTCGGGGGCTAAAGCCCGCTGTATTTTCCGCGAAGTTGCGGCACGGTCGTGCCCCTTCAAAGCAGGATTATTTTGCAGGGCCAGATTTATCGCGAGGGGGTGGATGGGGAGCGCGGCTTCGTCGAGCTCCGCGGAGACGTTGGATTCTTCGCAAAGATGCATGAGGTCGGTGGAGAGGCCGTCGCTGATGTCGATCATGGCGTGGACGAGGGAGCGGAGGCGGCGACCGAGGGCGAGACGCGGTTCGGGGTACAGGTGCGGGTGGTCGTTGGAAATGCCCTCAGGGGCTAAAGCCCCGGTTTTTCCAGGGGTCTCAACGGCACGAGTGAACTCGTGCCCTGATACAAAGCGTCCACTCCGGGGTGTTTTTTTGTAAGCTGCGAAGCCGTGGCCCTTCAAAACGGAAGCAGCCCCGGGTGTCCCGGCGTCCATGGCACGGCTCAACAGCTTGCGGAAAGAGTCGCTGGGCGGGAGAGAATGATCCCTCAGCGGCTGAAGCCGGATTGATTTTGGGCCGGTTACGGCACGAGTAAACTCGTGCCCTGATACAAAGCGCCCACTCCGGGGTGCTTTTTCGTAAGCTGCGAAGCCGTACCTCTTCAAGACGGAAGCTCTCCAGTTGGCGGGCATGGTGGAGAGAGTCAGGAGTTCGGCTGCGGATCCGCCGAGCGAGCCGGTGACGTAGAGGAGGTCGCCGGGCTGGGCGGTGGAACGGAGACGCGCCGCGTTGCGCGGGAGCTGGCCGACGGCGACGATGTCGGCGAGGATGGGTCCGGGAGACTGGGCGGTGTCGCCGCCGGCGAGCGGAACGCGGTACTTGCGGGCAAGGGCGAGGAAGCCCTGGAGGAATCCGTCAAGCCAGGCGCGCGGCAGGCGCGCGGGCAGGGCGAGGGAGAGGAAGACGGCGAGCGGGTCAGCGCCCATGGCGGCGAGATCGCTGAGGCCGCGGGCGAGGCAGCGGTGTCCGACGGATTGCGGAGGATGCAGGTCGCGGCGGAAGTGGACGCCTTCGAGGGAGAAGTCGGTGGTAACGCAGAGGTCGTATCCGGCACGGGGGCCGGAGCGCGGGCGGAGGACAGCGCAGTCGTCGCCGATGCCGGCGATGAGAGAGCGCGAGGCGGAGGACGCGGCTTTGCGGCGGATCGCGCGGATGAGGGCGAACTCGGAGGGGAGGGGTTTACTCGCAAAGCGTCCGGGGTCACGAGGTGACTTCACGGCTTTGAGGATACATTTTGCCGGGGCGGAGGTTGATACACTTCGCATGAGGATCGTGGTCAGTTTGGGAAGAACACGCCTCAGCGGCTAAAGCCAGACTCATTTTGCGCCGGTTTCGGCACGACTGAAGTCATGCCCTGATACAAGGCAGGGATCTTGAACCGGAGGAGTTTGTGCTTTCCCACATCTGCCAAATGCGGGCAGAGCTGTTCGGCTTCGCCTTAGGCCAGGTTGTGGGGCACCCGGCATTGATTCCCTTGGCTGAGCGTGGCGTCCGGGGAATCGTATCGGAGAAAAGGGAAAAAGCAACCGCAGATTCTTCGCTTACCACCCCCAAACTCCGCCCCAAAGAGCAAATGCGCTCTTTGGGGACCCCGGAAAAACGTTTGGGGCCCCGTGCGCTCGGAATGACACTCGCTTTGTTTATAGCGACCTTCGGAGACCCTGTTTGTCGCTGCGGCCCGGGGTGACGACCGTATCGAGCCTTCCGTGCCTCAAGGCCCAGCATTAGGATTTGAGCCTGTCATTCCCCGGCCTCAAGGCCGGGGCTTCTACCGCAAGTCCCGCTGGCGCGGGACCGCATGGCGCAGCGTGACGGATGAGGTCGAACCCACCCTGTCGCCCCATTCGACTCGCCTTCCGCTCGCTCAGGGCAGGCTCCAGGCGGGCGACAAGGGTGGGGCATCCCTCGGGTTGATACACTTCGCTTGAGCAATGAGTTCGCAATCGGAGATCGAGCGGTATTTCGCGGCGGGGGCGGAGGCGGTGGGCGACTCCGCGGCGATGCAGGCGTTTGTGGAGCTGCGGGCGGCGCTGGAAGCCGGCGCGGTGCGCGCGGCGGAGCCCGATGCAACTTCGCCAACTGGATGGCGGGTCCATGCGTGGGTGAAGCAGGGCATTCTGCTGGGGTTTCGGCTGGGACAACTGGAAGCGAGCGGCGTGGAGCTGTCGTTTGTGGACAAAGATACGTTTCCACCGCGGCGATTTGTGCCGGAGCAGGGGATTCGCGTGGCGCCGGGCGGGTCGTCGGTGCGGTCGGGGGCGTACGTTGCGCGCGGCGTGGTGATGATGCCGCCGAGCTACGTGAACGTGGGCGCGTACGTAGACGAGGGGACGATGATCGACTCGCACGCGCTGGTGGGGAGCTGCGCGCAGGTGGGCAAGCGGGTGCATCTGAGCGCGGGCGCGCAGGTGGGCGGCGTGCTGGAGCCGGTGAATGCGAGTCCGGTGATTCTGGAAGACGATGTGCTGGTGGGCGGCAACTGCGGCGTGTATGAGGGCACGGTGGTGCGGCGGCGCGCGGTACTGGCGGCGGGAACGATCCTGACGCGGGGCACGCCGGTGTACGACGTGGCGCGCGGCGAGGTGCTGCGGGCCGAGGGCGAGCGTCCGCTGATCATTCCGGAGGGCGCGGTGGTGGTTCCGGGCGCGCGTGCGGTGACGAAGGGCAAGGCGGCGGAATGGGGGCTGAGCGTGTATACGCCGGTGATCGTGAAGTATCGCGACGAGAAGACGGAACTGAGCGCGGCGCTGGAAGACTTGCTAAGGTAGCGAGGACAGGGCTCGTGCGGTGTCCTGGGAATTCACATGCGACGGGGAGAGCAACCCTCAGCGGCTAAAGCCGATCTGATTTTCGGGCTTTACGGCACGGCTGAAGCCGTGCCCCTTCAAAGCATCGAGTTTTTCCGCAAGCTGTGAAGCCGTGCCCCTTCAAAACCTCGCCGTCACCAAGGTTTTTCCGCAAGCTGTAAAGTCGTGCCCTGATACAGGGCACAAGGGCTGAAGCCTCGTCTTGTTCTATTTCGGCGCGGGACCGCGGACGACCTGGACGAGGTTGCCGGGCTGGACGTATTTCGCGAAGGCCGCGCGGACCTGATCGGCGGTAAGCGCTTCGTATTTGCGAGCCGCGACAAGAGGTTCGTCGAGAGGCAGGCCGATGACGGCGCGGCCAAGCAGTCCGCCGGCGACGGCGTCCTCGCTGGACTCGCCGAGAGGGATGGAGCGCAGCAGCAGAGCCTTGGCCTGGCGCAGCTCCGCAGGCGAGACGTCCTGGGCGCGCATCTGGTCCAGATCGCGGATGATGAGGGCGCGGGCTTTGGTCACATTTTCCGGATTGCAGCCGTATTCGACGGAATAGCTGGCGCGGGTTTTGTCGGCGCTGATATCGGCGCCGACATAATAGACAAGGCCGGCTTCCTGGCGCAGATCGTGGTAGAGGCGCGTGGCGTAGAAGCCGCCGCCGAGGACGTGATCGCCGAGTTCCAGAGGGTAGTAATCGGGGCTGAAGCGGTTGATGGCGATCTGCTCGGAAAGGTAAACGGCGTCCTGCACGCGCTCGGGATCAGGAACGGCAGCCGTCGAAGGTTTGTTGAGCGGGACGGGCGGCAGGGTGGTATTGGGTTTCGGGCCGGCTGCCCTCCAGCCGCCGAACCATTTCTCGACGACAGCTTTGGCCTCGGCGGGCGTGACGTCGCCGACGATGACGATGGTGGTGAGGTCGGGACGAACGGTGGTGTCGTGGTACTTCTGCACGTCGGCCAGGGTAAGGCTAGAGACAGTCTGCGGGGTGGTTTCGCGGAGGGCGGGATCGCCGGGCGGCAGCAGCGCGAGCGAAAGCGCGCGACTGGTGCGATAGCCGGGGCTCTCAAGATTGCCGGCGACGAAATGCGCGGTCTGCATTTGAGTGATTTTGAACGCCTGAGCAGGCAGAGCGGGATGGAGCTCGTTGTCCGCGAGGAGCTCGACGCCGCGGGAGAAATACTGCCTGAGCACCTGAAGCGAGAAGTCGTAGCCGGCGCTCTCGTTGGCGGCGATGTCATCCAGCGCCTTCTGGAAAGCGATGCGGTCGAGCGTGGTGGTGCCGTAGGAGTAGAGCTGGTCGAGGACAGAGGCGAGGCCGTCCTGCCCTTTCGGCGTTTGCAGATCGGATTCGTGGCGGATGCGGCCGACAAGGGTGACGGTGGGGCTGGTCGTGTCGGTGCGGACGATGAGGCGAATGCCGTTGGGCAGGGTGCTGTCGGAAACCGGGAGGAAGGTTTTCGGAATCTGAATCTGGTTCAGCGGACCGGCGGCCCACGCGGGAAGCTGGACGGGTTTGGCCGGGGCGACAGTGGCCTTTTCGCTGCCGCCGAAGCCTTTGCCGGAAATGGGTTCAGGACTGGGCGAAGGCTGGAGGATGGCGGTGATGGTGGGCGCGTTCAGCATGTACTCTTTGGCAACGCGGTTGACATCGGCGACGGTGACTTTGCGGATGGCGTCGATGTCCTGCTGCGGCGAGGTGCGGCCTTCGGCGGCGAGAGCGGTGGACCAGACTTCGGCAAGGCCGGGAATTGAATTGCGCTGGAACTCGGCCTGGGCAAGCTCGGCGCGCTTAGCGGCGGCGACAAGATCGGGCGGCACGCCCTGGGCGGCGTAATGCAGGAGGATTCCCCGCATTTCCTCAATAGAGGCTTTGACGTCGACCCCTCTGGGCTGTGCCACCAGTCCGAAGGTGACACTGGCCTTGCGATAGGTCTCGGCGAGGCCGAACTGCGTGCCGAGAGCCTTGCCGGCGGGAACCATGCCGTAGAGGTCGGCGCGCTGGCTGGCGAGGACATCGGCAAGGATGTCGATGGCGGCGTAATCAGGCGAGTCGGTGCCCGGCATGCGCCACGCGATCAAACCAAGAACGTAAGGCAGATTGCTCGTGAGCGTGAAGCTCGTGGACTGGAGAGGCTGGAGGTGAACCTCAGGCGGC
>JASHRH010000060.1 GCA_030037475.1 Acidobacteriaceae bacterium | reverse complement strand
TCATTGGGACCACGCTGTTCCGGCATGAGAGGATGTGCAGGGAGCGAATTCCGCATCTCATACCGATGACAACCTCATCTGTGCAGGCATCCCGTACCCGCTCGCGGCACGATGAGTGGATCATTGCCATCGGCGTTTTCAAGCTGCTGCAGGCAGCGGCGTTTCTGCTGCTTGGCATCGGAGCGCTGCGGCTGCTGCACAAGGACCTGCTGGACATCGTGGAGCACTGGATTCTCGCGCTGCGGTTCAATCCGGAAGGGCACTTAGTCAGTCTGCTGCTGGGACAGGTAGCGCTCATCGATCCGCATCGGATGAAGGAGATCAGCGCGGCGATTTTCCTGATTGCGGTGCTGGACGCGATTGAGGGTACGGGGCTGGTGCTGGAGCAGACCTGGGCGGAGTTTGTGACGCTGATTCTGACGGCGTCATTTCTGCCTTGGGAGATGGCAGGGGTGGTCCGCCATCCAACAGGGATCCGCGCGGGGCTGGCGATCATCAACATAGCAGTGGTGCTGTACCTGCTGTGGTTTGTAAGAATGAGAATGCGGGAGCGGCGGCTGCGGCGAGCGAGCAGGAAGCCGTAGGGAGAACTGAAGCATGCGGCGCGCGAGCGTAATTGGAGCGGGCCCGAACGGACTGGCGGCTGCGGTGGAGCTGGCGCGCGCCGGGCTGAAGGTGCAGGTGTTCGAAGCCGAGGCGCAGGCCGGAGGCGCAGCGCGCACGATGGAGCTGACGCTGCCTGGTTTCCGTCACGATTTCGGCTCGGCCATTCATCCCATGGGCGCAGGGTCGCCGTTCTTTTCGACGTTACCTCTGGCTGACCACGGCCTGCAGTGGGTGCACGGCACGGCGCCGCTGGCGCATCCTCTGGATGACGGGACCGCAGTGACGCTGGAGCACAGCCTGCGCGACCAGGCGAACGAACTCGGCGAGGATGGGCGCGTGTGGCGGGAGATGCTGGAACCGCTGGCTGCGAACTGGTGGGATTTTGCCGCTGACGCGATGGGACCGGCAGTGCATTTCCCGAGGCGGCCCTGGATGATGGCGCGGTTCGGGCGGCTGGCGATGCAGCCGGCACGGACACTGGCGAAGCGTTTTTGCGGCGAACGGGCACGAGCATTGTTCGCGGGATTGGCGGCGCACTCATTCCTGAGCCTGGATGAGGCGCTGAGCTCGGCGGTGGGGCTGGTGCTGGCGGCAGCGGCTCATGCCGTGGGATGGCCGGTGGCGCGAGGTGGTTCGCAGGCGATCACCGATGCGCTGGTTGGGTATCTGACGGAACTGGGCGTCGAGGTGCAAACGAGGCGCAGGATTGGCTCGCTGAACGAGCTGGATGTGGAAGACGGGTTGGTTCTGTGCGATCTGACGCCACGTCAGTTGCTGGGGGTGAGCGGGGAGCGGCTGCAGACGACGTATCGCAAAGCGATGGAGGAATATCGCTACGGCCCGGGAGCGTTCAAGGTCGATTATGCGCTGTCGGAGCCGATTCCATGGCGGGCGCGGGAGTGCAGCCGGTCGATCACGGTGCATCTGGGTGGGACGTTCGAGGAGATCGCGCGGTCGGAGCATGCGGTATCGCACGGCGAGATCGCGGAGCAGCCATTTGTCCTCGTGGCGCAGCCAACGCTGTTCGACAGGACGCGCGCTCCGGAAGGCAAACATGTGGCCTGGGTTTATTGCCATGTGCCGAATGGGTCGAGCGTGGACATGGCAAGCCGGATTGAGGCGCAACTGGAGCGCTTTGCTCCGGGCTTCCGAGACTGCGTGCTCGCGCGGCGGGTGCTGACACCGGCGAACCTGGAATCCATGGACGCGAACCTGGTGGGTGGCGATGTGAACGGAGGAGAGTTGTCAACGCGGCAATTTCTGCTCCGTCCGGCGCTGGGGAACTACTACACGGGAACGAAGAATCTGTATCTGTGCTCGGCATCGACGCCGCCGGGCGGAGGCGTGCATGGGATGTGCGGCTACCACGCGGCGCGCATGGCGCTGCGGCGTCTACGCTGATTTCCGCAGCATTGAGGAAACCGCGGCGACGGCACGATCAGTCAGGCGCTGCTTCAGCTTATCCATGCCAGCCCACGGGTCACGCTTCAGGCGAGATTTCCATCCCGAATAACTGGCAACGGTGAACCGTCTGGGGTCGGTGCGGTTGAGCTCGGTCCAGGTGAGCGGAATGGCCACGCGGGCTCCTGCGCGCGCACGCGGCGAAAAGGGCGCGACGGCAGTGGCGCCGCGCTCGTTGCGCAGATAGTCGAGGAAGATGCGTCCGGTGCGTGCGGCTTTGGTCATCTTCGTCAGATAAAGCTTTGGATTGGTGCGCTCCATCATCAGGACGAAGTTGTGCGCGAAATCTTTGACGGCGGGCCAGTCGCGCTCCGGCAAGAGGGGAGCGACGACGTGAAGGCCCTTGCCGCCGGTCGATTTGACGAAAGACTCAAGGCCAAGTTGCTTCAGAAGGCCACGGATTTCGCGTGCGCTTTCGACCAGGCGCGTCCAGGGCAGCGATGAGTCGGGATCGAGGTCGATGATGAGGCGGTCGGGGGTCTCCAGCGCATTGTTGCGCGAGCCCCAGGGATGGATTTCGAGCACACCCATTTGGGCGAGGCCGACGAGACCTTCTTTTGTTGAGAGGGTCAGGTACTGTTCGGGCCTGCCGCCCTCTTTGGGGCGGATTGGAACGCTGTCGACACCGGCAGGAACACCCATGCCGATGTGTTTCTGAAAGAAGCAGGGTTTGCCGGAGCCTTCCGGGCAGCGGACCAGGCTGAGCGGACGTCCGGCGATGTGCGGAAGCATGTGATCAGCGATGGCGGCATAGTACTCGGCGAGCTGGCGCTTGGTGAGCTGCGATTGCTTGTCCAGAATCTTGTCCGGATGGGTGAGGCGCACGCCGGCGAGCTCGCTGGTGCTGCCGGAGCGGATTTTTGCGGCGACGGTACGGGACGCGGCGTGACGGGCGGAATGAGAGACGCGTGGGGCGGCAGACTGCGGCGCCCGTTTTGAAGTTGAGCGGGATTTGCGCGTTGATGCGGAGCGCGGCGCGGCCTGCGGCAATTCGCGTGTCACTTCTCGGGGATCCTTGTCCTCGCGGAGCCCGAGGAAGGCGGCCTGGCGGATGTTGCCATCGGCGGTCCAGGCAGAGAAGCGAACCTCAACCAGCATCTGCGGTTTGACCCAGATGGCATCCTTCTTCGCCGCGGTGGGCGTGTCATCGAAGGGCGCTCTGGACTGCTGGAGCCTGGCGAGCTTTGTGCGCAGAGACGTGCGGATCTTCTGGTCGAAACCCGTGCCGGTGCGCCCGGCATAGATCAGACGGCCGCGGTCGTAATAGCCGAGGAGGAGCGCGCCAATGGCATGACGATCCTTCGAGTGGGGCGTGAATCCGCCGACGATAAACTCCTGCTGGAGGAAGCATTTCGCTTTGAGCCAATCGTGGGCGTGGCCGGAGCGCCAGGGTGCGCTGGCGCGCTTGGAGACGACGCCCTCCGCACCCATCTGGCAGGCGCGGCGGAACATTTCGCCGCCATGTGCGCGGATGTGGCTGCTGTAGCGGAGGGTCGCATTTTCGCCGAATTGCTGGAAGAGAGCTTCGAGGATCGATTTTCGCTGATCGAGAGGAAGGCCGCGCAGGTTATGGCCGTCGAGATGGAGCAGGTCGAAGGCGAAGTACGTGAGCGGGTGCGGCGCGCTCTCGTCAAAGGCAGCCTGGAGATCGGCGAAGCTGGTGCCGCCCCGGTCGTTGAGCACGACCACTTCGCCGTCGAGGATGGACGCCTGCACTGGAAGCTGCGCGGCAGCTTCGGCAATGTCCTTCATGCGGTGGGTCCAGTCGAGGCCTTTACGGGTGTAGAGACGTGCATGGTGCCGCGAGCCCCCGGAGTCAATCCGGATCTGGATCCGGTAGCCGTCGAGCTTGATCTCATGCAGCCAGTCGTCGCCTTCTGGCGGCTCCAGGGCCGTGGTGGCAAGTTCGGGCGAGATGAAGCCGGGGAGTTTTTCTCGCGGGGCATGATTCAGGAGATTTTCGCGATCGGGGTCTGGCCTTGTGGGCAGCTCCTTCTTACGCAGGGATGAGTTATTCGTCGCGGGCGCGGTGGCCTTGCGCGTCAGGCGAGAGCGGTTCGGCTTCTTTGTAGGCTGCGTGGGCGCATTTGAATTCCAGATGTGATCCTTTGCGGCGGCGATTTCATCGAGGCTGCGGCCGGTGACGGCGCTGTTGGGTTCTTCGTCGGTGATGCTCGGAGCGTCGGAGGCGCGGGCGAACGCGTCACGCTCCTTGATAAGGAGCCAGTTGGGCTTGCCGGAGTGCTCCCATGGGCGCGAGCGCATGCGGACCAGCACCCAATGGCCGTGCAGCTTCTTGCCGTGGAGGGCGAATTTCAGGTTGCCCTTGCGCAGACCCTCGTCGGCATCGACCAACGGCTCCCAGGCACCCTGGTCCCAGACCATCACCGTGCCGCCGCCATACTGGCCTTTGGGGATAGTGCCCTCGAAGCCGCCGTACTCGATGGGAT
>JASHRH010000059.1 GCA_030037475.1 Acidobacteriaceae bacterium | reverse complement strand
AGTCACAGTGCGAGTCGCCCGCCGCGTCCGCCCCGCACGAAGAGGACGCTGCCGCCCAGGCCAACCGCCTGCGCCAGCGCATGGCCCTCGAGCTCCAGCGTGAACGCATCCTCGATGAGCGCACCTCGAATCCCATTCGCCGCCGCGCCCTCGAAGCCGCCCTCGCCGACATCGAAGCCAAACTGGCCTCGCTCTGATACGGGCTCACGACCCGCCATTTCGCGCCACGCGCGGTACCGTTGCTTAGAACACCGCCGACCTACTTAACTCGCCAACTTGCTGACGGCCCGCTATACCCTGAACCCTACCCCCTGCGATTCAACATGATCGAGTTCGCCTGATCGATGGTAGTCAGCAGCACGCGCGCAACGTTCACGTGCGCCGGCCGTGTCACTGCCCACACAATCGCGTCCGCCATGTCCTCCGGCTGAAGCGGCGTGATGTTCTGGTAGACCTTTGCCGCCCGCTCTCTATCGCCGCGGAAACGCACCTCGCTGAACTCCGTCTCCACCATGCCCGCGCCCACGTCGCTCACCCGGATCGGCGTGCCCATCAGATCCTGGCGCAGCCCATCGTTGATCAGCTTCAGCGCCGCCTTGCTGCCGCAGTACACGCTTCCGCCCGGATACGCCAGATCTTCCGCCGTCGATCCCAGATTCACCACGTGCCCACGACCGCGCTCCACCATCCCCGCCACCACGGGGCGCGTGACCCACAGCACGCCCTTCACGTTGGTGTCGATCATCTCTTCCCAGTCCTGGGGCTGGCCCTGCCACAGCTTGTCCAAGCCGCGGCTCAGCCCCGCGTTGTTCACCAGCACCTCGATGGCCCGCCACTCTTCCGGCAGTCCCGCCAGCGCTCGCTCTACCGCCGCGCGATCCCGCACATCGAGCGCGAATGCATGCACGGCCGGCGCACCTGCCTCCAGCAGATCCACCTCCATGGCCTGCAGGCGATCCAGGCGCCGCGCCGCCAGCAGCAGCCGCGCGCCCTCCGCCGCAAAGGCCCGCGCGCACGCCGCGCCAATCCCCGCGCTCGCACCGGTGATGAAGACGATTCGATCCCTCAGGCTGTACTTGCTCATGCTTCTATCGTACTCATCCGCACGAAGCCGAAAGGCGCTCACACCAGGATGCGGATCACTGATTCCTGTTCACTGATCGCTGCAACTGCAGATACCCACCCGCCCAGTCCTGATCCTTCATGCCGGCCTCCATCGCGCGATGGAATGTTGCCAAGAAGACGTCTGCCAGTGGCGTCGCCACGCCCTGATTGTGCGCCGCCTCGCGAAAGAGCCGCATATCCTTCTCGCCCAGCGCCATCGTGCCGCCGGGCTTGTCCGGCGGATGCAGCATCAGGTTCCCATACATCGCGTAAAACGGCGACTGGAACAACGCGCTGTTCACCGTCTCCAGAAACACCTCCGGCGAAAGGCCCAGCGCCGCCGCGCTCACGAATGCCTCCGTCATTGACGCAATCATTGCGGTGATCAGGAAATTTCCAGCCAGCTTCAGCGCGTGTGCGCTCCACGGCGTTTCCGCCACCACGCTGATGCCACGGCTGAATTTCTCCACCAGCGGCCGCACCTTCTTCACTGCGTCGTGCGCGCCGGCCATCGCGACCCACAGCTTGCCTGCTTCGGCGATGTGCGGGCGGCCAAAGACCGGCGCCGCCACAAAATACTGCCCGCGGTTCTCGTGCTCCGCCGTTAGCTTCCGCGACAGAGCTACGCTCAGCGTGCTCAGCGAGACATGAATCGCGCCCTTCCCTATCGCCTCCAGCGCCTTACCGTTATACAAAACCGCTTCCAGCGCGGGATCGTCCATCACCATGGTGAAGACCACATCGCACCCGGCAATGGCTTCCGCCGGCGTCAGCACGACTTTCGCGCCATTGCCTTCCAGCGCCTCGGCGCGCGAGGTTGTCCGGTTCCACACCGTCACATCCTCGCCGCCCTTCAGCAGCAACCGCGCCACCGCGCTGCCCATCTTGCCCAGCCCCAGAAAGGCAATCTTCATCCTCACCTCCGCGCGATCTTTCTTTTCAGATGGCCGCGATACTGGTCCTCGCTCACCGGTTCCAGCCAGTCGACGGTCCTGCCATCGAGCCTTTCCTGGATGGCAAGATGCGTCATCGCCGTCGCCGGCGCGGCTCCGTGCCAGTGTTTCTCGCCTGGCACAAACCACACCACGTCGCCCGGCCGAATCTCCTCCACCGGACCACCCCACCGCTGCGCCCGTCCACACCCCGCCGTCACCACCAGCGTTTGTCCCAGCGGATGCGTGTGCCACGCCGTGCGCGCGCCAGGCTCAAACGTCACGCTCGCGCCCACCGCCCGCGCCGGTTCCGGCGCCGTGAACAGCGGATCGATCCGCACCACGCCTGTAAAGTACTCCTCGCTCCCACGTCCTGACGCCTGCGACCCCGCCCGTCGAATCTCCATCTGCGTCTCCTTTCGCGCTTCTCCCGTCCGGCACTCCCAGCCTTCAGAATAGGCGCTGACGATGGATCCTTGCTCAGGTTCAGGCGCCGCCTCGAAGTCCGCCGCCAAACAAATTACCGGCCATCAATAGATATGAAGTAGATATGAGGTCTATGATGGGATCATTCTCGTTGACCCCATAGTCCGGGCCGCTGTCAGCAGTGCATCTCTGCCGTCGTGGGAGATGGCGAAGATCAGGAGGCAGCATGAACAAAATTCGCAGCTTTGCTATCGTTGCCGGACTCATGCTGGTTGCCTTCCCGGCGCTTGCACAGGCGCTGTCAGCTCAGCAGGCTCCAGCCGACCAGTCCGCAGCCGCGACGGTCATTCCGCCTGACCAGCAAGCTACCCCCGATCAGATTCGGAAGTTCTTTGAGGTCGCCCGGGTGCGCCAGCAGATGCAGATGATGATGGGCATGATGCCGAGAATCGTTACCCAGGCGTATCAGCAGGAGATGAAGAGTATCGAAGACACTCTGCCGGCGGGCCAGCAGCTTCCGCCGCAGGAGCACGCCGCGCTCCAGGCAGTCATGGACAAGTACATGAAGGAGGCGATGAATCTTTACTCCGTGGACGACATGATCGCCGACGCGATTCCGATCTACCAGCGCCACATCAGCCGCAGCGATGCGGACGCTCTGATCGCCTTTTACAGCTCGTCCGCGGGCCAGCACATTCTCGACGCACAGCCGGTCATCATGCAGGAGTACATGGGCGTGGAGATGGGGCGCGTGATGACTCGTTCCAGAGCCCTGACCAGCCAGATGGTCACGGACATGGAGAACGCCGTCAAATCCGGCCTGCCGACGACCGCTCCTCCGCCCTCCAAACCTCAGTAGACCCTGGAAACCTGGTGGGCGAGGCGGGAATCGAACCCGCAACCCCCGGCTTAGAAGGCCTATCCGGGGATTTACTGTACTGTGCCCTCTTTT
Organism: Acidobacteriaceae bacterium; assembly: GCA_030037475.1. GTDB lineage: Bacteria > Acidobacteriota > Terriglobia > Terriglobales > Acidobacteriaceae > Palsa-343. The sequence goes on along the minus strand of JASHRH010000059.1, from coordinate 3,795 downwards.
TCCTAAGCTTGCTATTATCCAGGACTTATGACCATTTCGCCGCGTTTGCCATTGCTCCGATGGAGGCGAAGGTGTAGTCGCAAGCTGCGTGGGCCTCGACGAACCCTACGCATCCAGCGTCGGCGGAGCCTTTGCCAATACGCGTTTTGGCCTGTTGCAACGGCTGACGCTTGTCTGGTACCCGCTACAAGCCGATGCTTCCTGTGCCCATCAGCTTCAGCGCAGTCATGCTGGGAAAAAAAACGTACAGCGAGCCACGCGTAAACACCAGTTGGGGAGCCGCATAGTTCGTATAGCCGCTCTGATTCTGCGGATCACCGGTGGCATATTGAAACACTTCTCCCTCCGTCGGCGAACCAAACAGCGGGTCATAGCCGCTCTGGTTGGGGCTCATGTCGTACAGCGCGAAGGCATTGCCCGTAACCCACGTCTGCATGATGAAGCTAAACTGATCCTGCAGATTCGCTCCAATGAAATAGCCCACAAGACCACGGTCGGCCTGATCGGGCTCCAAATACGGGGGGCCGTAGGGTCGGGCGCGGCGCAGCACGCGGTGCAGCACCGCATCCGCGCCGCAATCGCCGAAATTGAAATTCACGCTCTGGTCATCCCGCGGATTGGCGCGGCGGATGTGGGAGGCATATGGACACACCTGCCCCAGGTCCGCATTCGGATGCCCCGGCGGCTCGGTACAATACGCGGGGATCTCCGGCCCACGCTGGTGCGGCGAGCGCGACCAATACTGAAAATTCGTCAGATCGAAGCCCTTCAACGATGGGTCCGGATGGTCGGGTGAAGACTCCAGAGGCGTGCCGTCACGCCAGCGCCCGCACATCTTCGCCGCGATCAGTTCCGGGTTCGGGCCCTGCGCAATCATTTTGTCGAACGCTTCGACATCCTGATGAAGCAACCGAAAAGCGCCGAATGAGCCATTCGTCAAAAAAGGATGCGCATTGTAATTCGGCTCGCATGGCGTCGAGCCTGCCTTTGTGGACGAAGTGCTTTCGATGATGAAATGCCAAGCGGGCACAATCGGGCGATCATCGGGGTCGTCGCCCGGCGCAGCCACAGCCAGGCTCAGAAGCGCTCCGGGAGGATCACCCGGGGGCGCTGACCCCGTGTTGCTTCCGGGGGCTCCCTCGATGCGCGGCTGCGAGATTCCATCCTGATAGCCGAAATGGATCACATCCGCGCCTTCCGGCAACGGATCCGAATCCTGCCGGAAAACCAGGGTCGCAGTCCCCGCTGGAATCATCGCGAGCAGCATGCTGGTATAAAGTTCGCGGCCCGCAGGCGTCCGGGCGTAGAGACTCAGCATCATGTCGAAGTCGCTGTCAAGGTTCGGCTTCGCAGGCAACTGCCATCCGGGTTTCGGCCACCAGTTCGACGGCGCATTGGTGCCGACATCTCCGATCCTAGGCGCATCGCTCACCGCTCCTGGATCGAACGGGCTGAAGAGCGTGTTGCTCACCGTAGCCACGGCTGTGTAATTCGTGTTCCCGATCACCTTCTTCAGACCGGTGCAGGCAAATGCGATGTTCAGCCGGTACGCGGGCTTTAGCGTGGTCGGCGCCCAGGTAGAGGAGTCCGTCACGGTCAGCGGCCCCTGTCCCTCCGGCGACAACGCTTTGCACAGGGCCTGCGCGCCGGAGACCTGATCGATCCGGAAGATGAAATGCCGGATGTAATCGAAGTGTTTATAACCTCGCAAAAGCAGTCCCTGAATATCGGGCAGGTTCAGCGGAGATGAGCCGGCTCGTGTCTTGCACTCCATAGAAGATGGCCTCCTGAAGAAGTTCGGATACACAAGAAGCCTGATCCGCGGTGTACCGCGGATCAGGCTCCGCTGACCTGCAGCTACTTCGGAGGAGGAGGAGGAATGGAAGGCTCGAAGAAGATCGCCGGAGCTTCGCCCGGAGCTGGCCACAGGCCCAGTGCGTTGGGATACCCGACCCCCGGCTTCAGCACCATGCCCACAGTCAATCCGGGGAACTGCGCGCCCAGCTTATAGGCCGGCGCAGAAGGTTGATTCTTCCAGCCCCCCGGTCCAACCGCCGGAATCGTCGGATCGGCGAAGTTGTAGCGCATCAGCAACTGGAAAAATGCGTTCGCGTTCTTTACCACCCCGCCGTGGCTCAGGATGTACACAGCGGAAGTTGGATCGCTGTCCGGCACAATGCCGCTTTCATCGATGACACTCAGCAGCAGGTCCAAACCCTTCACAATCATGGGATCGGTTAAGAACGAGCTGATATATGGCTCGAAGTCGGCGTCGTACAGCGACAGCACCACCAGCAGATCCTTCGGTTTTCCGCTCGGGCCCGCCGGAGCAGGCTGAAACGTCGGCACGGCGATCCGCGATTTTTCGCCCGCCATCATTCGATAGAACATGAAAAAGTGAACGCCTTCGGCGGCACGCGGATCCTGAGGCGGCGGCCCGGCAAGAATCCTGTGCAGGGGCTCTTCAACAGGGGGAGCGCCGGATTTCAGCGGCACAAACAGAAAGAGCATGTGCTGTTCTTGAGCCTTGGCAATGCTCGTGATGGGGGAAACCGCAGTGGTTGTCATAGGATCCTCTCCTGGAGATATGAGATCAACGGCAGGGATCCGGGGGGAAGCAACAAAAGCGAAGGAAACGAGAGATGCAAATGAGGTGAACATCAACCTACAGGACTTCGCGCAGCATTGTCAAGTCGTAGCTGGCAGCGCAAAGACGACCATAACCTCCCGATCAGGCACATCAACCCCGCGGATTTATCTCTTGTTAACAAAGCCAAAACATGCGCCCCGGCTCAGGGCGCGGCAACTCAACAAGACACAAGTCGATCCGCAATTCTTCCGGGCAAACACATCGATCTTGTGATCTTGTCCTCCATCCACCGGCTACAGCAGGCTATTACTGCCCAAAACATCAATTGCGCTTTCGGCGCGGCGATAACGGAGCAGCGTCGGTGGTGGCTCCGCGAGACGTCGCAATTGCGGTGCCAGGTCGTGCTTCGGGATCACCACTTCTACAAGGACAGGCCCTTGAGACGGCATCAAGAGCACGCTGAGAAAATCCAGCAACTCGGTCGACGTGGTCACACGCACGCCTTGTGCACCGAAGGCCTGCGCGAGAGCCATATAGTCCCATGCCGGCAATATGCAATAGGGCGCAAATGTTCCGCTTGGCTCAAATGCCCTGAGGTTCACGAATGCCTGCTCAATTGCGTAACCTTCGTTTCTCATCACGAAAATGACGGCGTTGCTTTTGGCAAGCACGAGACTAGAAATCTCCTGGCACTGCATCATGAACCCGCCATCGCCGGCAACCACCAATGGACGCTTGCCTGTTCCCAGCGCCACTCCCAGCGCCGAGCCTGTCTCATGCCCCAGCGATCCCCATGCTGCCTGCGCAACAAAGGAATTCGGCGGCAAACCGAAAAGATTCCCGAACACATAGAGAGAGGTGCTCTCACCCAGAATCAATACGCTGCTTTCGAGCAGTGGACTGCCCAAAAGGAACGCTCCCAGCGTTTCATAAAACGTCTCGTATGTAAGCTTTGTCCCTGGCTCGGGAATCGGAAGCATGGACGCATAAGGCGGGTCTGGGGGATACTGTCGCGGCGGCAGCGGCTGCTTCTCCAGCGCCGCATAAAGCGCCGGGAGGAAATCAGCCAGCTCGACGGTTGGGAAGCAGGACAGGCCGACGCGCGTTTCTCCACGACTCACGCGGATCATATTTGCAAAGCTCGAGGCCATCAACTCCAGGTAGTCGTCCGTAATGATCGTTCCCAGCGCGATCACGCAATCGCT
>JASHRH010000058.1 GCA_030037475.1 Acidobacteriaceae bacterium | reverse complement strand
AGTCGAGCACGTTGCGCAGGCTCTTGATGACGGTCTCGTTGGCCTCGGATTCCGTCAGCACGTCCGCCTTCAGCGCGGGATCGGAGGTAACCGCCTGCTTCAGGACGGCAAAGCTCGCGGGACTCTCGAGTACGGCGTCCACCGCGGAGTAGGTGGCTTGTGGCAGCGCCGAGAGCAGTGTTTTGGAGTCCGTGACCAACGCGTCGTCGAAGAAGCCGCCGTTACCCTTGAACACGCCGACGATCCTCCAGGGGCTGCCGTGAATCTTCACCTCGTCCCCCAGATCCACGCCCTTGAAGCGTCTACGCATGACCTCGCTGATCAGCAACTCGTGCAGTCCAGGCTGGAAGTACCGGCCGGCGAGCAGGTGCACCTCGGGCCAGATCTCGCGCCACCGGGTGTTGGCCGCGAACAGTCCGATGCTGCCATGCTGGTTCTTGCGGGTGACACCGTCGATGATCTGCGTGACGATTCCCGACGCCATCGGCGCGCCCTGGCTGTCACGCCGAATGCCCGGCATGTCGAGGATCTTGGGGATGTCGGCGGCGGCGAGCGAGCTGTCCATGACGGTCTGGGCGCCGCTCGATACTATGCTGACGCGGTCCGCTCGCACACCGGTCTGCGAAAAGGATTCCAACCCCCCTCCGAGGGCCAGCATGGCGACCAGCACACCGATCACGGTGCTGATGCTGATGACGGTGACCAGGGACGAGCCCAGCCGCTGTGGAAGGCTGCGCAGTGCAGTGGCCGTCAGAGCGAAAAAGTGCCTCAATCCGCGCATGGACGCTCCGTCAACGATTGGCCAATGCGTCGACAACGCGCAGTCTCAGCCCACGCCAGGCGGGAATCGATCCCCCCGCGAGCGCCAGCGCCACAGCGCACGCGAAACCTGTGACGACTACCACGAGCGGAATGGAGCCGATGCCGATCAACGCCCGCGCCAGCGGGAGTATGCGCGATGCGATCGCGAGCCCTACGGCCGCTCCGCCTACGCACAGTGCAAGAGTCTCGGCGAGGATCAGCATCATGACTCGCCTGTCGGAGAATCCGACGGTCTTCAACACGGCCAGTTCCGGCGTACGCTCGCGGATCGACTGCATCATCAGTGCGCCCGTCGCAAACAGCAGCACGAAGAACGTAGCCCCGATGATGCGATGAACGACGACGTTGAGATCCCCGAGCGAGGCGACGTTGGCCTCCGCCACCTCGAGCTCGGATTGCGTGAGCGTCTCGTTCGGGGAGTTGGCGAAGTGCTTGTCGATAGCCGCTTCCACGTCCGCCGCGCGCCTCGGGTCGGCGATGCGTATCGTTGCCACGGCGATGAGGTCGGCGGACTGCGCGCCAACGGACTCGTCGAAGTAGCGGTAGTTGGCCAGTAGAGCCGTGGATGACTGCGGGTCGTCGGAATTGACGTAAGTCCCGACGATGTCGAAAGTCCAATTCGGGCTGCCGCTTTTCTGCGGCAACCCCTGCAGAACGATGTGCTGCCCGATCTGCCAGTGATACTTGCGCAGGGTCTCGAGGCCGACGATGGCACCGTCCTGCGTCTGGCTCATCGCCCGGTGCGCCGCCGGCGCAACCTCATATTCGGGATACACAGACAGGAATGAATCGACGTCGGTGACAACGACGGCAACCCCCTGGTCCGGCTTCTGCCAGGTGGCGCCGAACCCGAACCGGTAGGTCGAGGCGATGACGCCTGGCGTGCCCTGCACCGTGGACATGATCGCGATCGGCAGCGGTGAGCCAAAGCGCAGGCGGCTGCCCACATACAACCGGTCCGCGTGCGTGGCCGCGAGGGCCTGGTTGATGGCGCCGTTCAGGCCCTGCAGGACGCCAAAGAGCGTGAAAGCGATCACCACCTGCGCGAGGAGGAGGATCGAGCGGCCGCGACTGCGACGGATTCCCGCCCAGATCAGCGAAATGAATTTCAAGAGCCCCCCACCTCATTGAATGCGCCGGATCCATTCTGCGCCCGTCGAAACATCCGTGCAATGCCGATGCCCTTTGAATGGGTGCCCAGAACGATTCGCAACCAACGGATTCGACGGCGCGCGTGAGCTCCCGCACCGTGGTCGCCCCGCTGCGCGATAGCGTTGATCGCCGAGTATGGCTGTCCGCCTTGCGGAAAATCAGAAGAGGAGTGATCTGCATGATCGGCAGGAAGAACCGGCTCAACCACTGGCGGGTGGCGAGATCTAAAAGCAGAGGACCGTTCTATCGCGGGAACCCGTCAGGTCAGCAGATCGACCAGGTCGGCGATGGCGCCTTGTACTGACGCGACGTGCTGACTGAAATCGCGATTCGGGTCCAACGCGGCACCCTCGCGAATCACTGCCTCCGGCAGCACGAGAGCCGGAGCGGTCGGGACGAGGCGCAGCTTGACGGCGCCCGCGACCTGTCTTAACTGCTCCGAGCACTTTGTCCCGCCGTGACCGCCGTAGGTCACGATGACGGCCGGCTTATCGCGCCATTCGCGATAGAGATGATCGATGGCATTCTTGAGCGCGGCCGGATAACCCCAGTTGTATTGGGGGGTCACGAAGATCACCGCATCGGCGCTGCTGATCTTATCGCTCCATGCGCGCGTATGGGCCTGCGCGTAGCGGCCCGTCGCCGGAATGGCCGGCTCGTCATCCATGGGCAGTGCCCAGTCCGCGAGATCGATGACCTCGTAGCGGAAGTCGGTGCGCGCCCGGCCGAGCTGCGCGATCCATTCGGCAACCGTGGGACAGACTCTCCCCGCTCGGACGCTTCCCATGATCACGAGCACGCTGGTGTTCCGATCCATCTGCGCCCGCCTTTAATACGTGTATGATACATGTATTGTCGCACGACCCACTTCCGGTGTAAAGCATGTACGATACACGAAATGTGGACTCCATCGCGGCGGCGCTGCTCGAGCTGACCGGCTGCCTCAACAGCCCACGGCAGGACGATGTACTGTTGCGCAAGGCGGGCGTCTCTCTGGACCGGGCCTTGTTTCCGCTGATGGTGCGCCTGAGCGCCGCCTCCGCGATGAGCGTGGCGAAGCTCGCTGAGCAGGTTGGCCGCGATCCGTCGACCGTCAGCCGTCAACTCGCGAAACTCGAACAGCTAGGCCTCGTGAGGAGACCCGAGGCACGCGACGACCTGCGCGTGCGGGATGCCGCCGTAACGAAGGCTGGATTGCGTACGGTTGCCGCCATCGCGGCGGCACGGCGCAGATTGCTGAGCGAACTGCTCCGGGACTGGTCACCCGACGAGCGTGAAGTGTTTCCGAGACTCCTACGGCGTCTCGCCGGTACGATGAAGGCTCGTCAAGTCACCCTGAACGCAAGGCACGGTCAAAGCCGCGAGGAATCCTGACCATCCCTTCTCAAATTGCTGCTGGGCCGCGCTCTCCATCGTCCCGTTCGTGCAACTGGAGGAACTTATGAAGAACTGGGAGCGGTGTCAGGTCCCTGCGCCTACCGTTCCCATTCAACCGCTGGAGTAGTTGAAATGGCCATCTGGTCCATCGTTCGATTCAAGGTCCTGCCGGATTACAAGATTGAGGTTTCTTTTGGCGGCGGCACGACCGGCATTGCAGATCTCGGTCCTCGACTGTCCCAAGGACAGCTCGGAGACGGCTTTGACCCGCTGTGCGACGAGAAGATGTTCTCGCGAGTGTTTCTGGAGCACGGTGCACTTACCTGGCCCGGCGCGATCGATTTGGCCCCAGACGCAATGTATGAGCGCATCCGATCATCCGGAAGGTCGACCCTCGCCGCTCGCGCAAAGCGAGTCGCTTAGTACCTGTTCGGCTACCTGCCTTTCCGGAGCCGGGCCAAAGAAAATGACCCACGCCGCAAAGTCTTCACTAAAGGTATCAAAGCGGTGCTCGGTCCCGCGCTGCACGTATAACGCGTCTCCAGGCTGGAATGACGTACGCTCGCCGCGGCACGTGAATGTGCCCCGCCCACTCGCGATGATGTAGAGCTCATCTCGTTTATGCGGTTCTTGCGGATCCGTCGGTCTCGGACGGTAGAAACCGACATCACCGCAGGGCTCCCTCAGAAGACGGGCATAGATCGTCTCGTCCGCCTTAATGGCCTGCCTTGCTTCGTTCAGCGTCAGCTTCTTCATCGGCGCCTCCAGCTCATGCCGAGACCCGCTATGCCATAGCACTCAAGCTATGCGCTCGGCATTACATTATGGACCAACGGTTGGAAGCTACTGCGCCGACGGGGTAAAAGCGACCAGAACGCGACATTCGCCGCTCGAGTTCAGCGTCGAATTTGCGGACGTTGGCCAGACGGTGACGTCCGCAAGTGACGCGCCCGTCACTGAGCGCCCTTCAGATCGCCGACGAGCACAGCCAAATCGCGTTCGAGCCATGAGGTGGCGGCCACGAATCCGGCGTCCCGCAACCACGCCAGCTGCTGCGGCAAGGTGCTCGGCTTATCGTAAACGCCATCGATGGGCGTAACTGCATCGCGCCGGTCTTCGGGAACGATCAGGTCGCCGAGCACAAATCGCCCTCCCGGTGCGAGGGCCATGGCGACACGATGGAACAGGTCCGCCTTACCGGCGCCATCAAGGTGGTGGACCGCCAGCGCCGATACCACAAGATCGAACGGACCGGGCGGCAGGGGATCTTCGAGACGCGCCACCCGAAGCTCCGCCTCGGCAGATAGAGCACGCCGCGCCGCCGCAAGCATCCTGGGGCTTACGTCGATACCTACCAATCGTGCCTGCGGATGAACGCCGAGCACCCTGCGGGCCGTGACTCCCGTTCCGGTACCCAGGTCGAGAATCCGTTCCACGTCTCGACGGGTGGAGGCTGCCGCAATCTCGTCCTGAAGTCGACCATACGAGGGCACTTCGGCGGCCATCAATGTCTCGTAGGTCTCAGGATTGAAGTGGAACTGCGACACCGCCTGGCTCCGACAAAGTGCCTCGAATCGACAGGAATGATGCTCCGCATCATACCGCGCGGGCAGCGTCTGGGTATGGCACCGGGCACGTCCGCCGGTCTTCGCGTCCCGTCGGTCGGCAGTCGATGCAGCGCGCAATCGCGCGTATTATCCTGCGGCAGGGTGACGCGACTGCGATGGAGCTACCGGAGCTTCCAGGGGCCGTCGGGCGGCCAATCCTGTTGGAGCGGCGCGCCGGTACTCACCGCCAAGAGCACGGGTTCGAGAAACAGTGCGATGCTTGCGATCACCTCGCGCAGCTCGCTCGGAGCCGAGAGCAATCCGTTCTTCCTGAGAAATGCCCGCCACTGAGCTTGCTTCGCGCCGAGCGCCGCGAATTCGGGTGTGAGCGCAAGGGGTAGCGCTCGGGGCATCGGCGTCCGCCGGCGTGTGAACGTCGCCTGCACAGCGCGGGCCAGTACTTCTCCGCTGAAGCTCCGCTGCCGGGCGAGCGCATGAATATCGAAGAAGTCCCGCATGCGGCTATTCGCCTCGCCCAGCGTCACCATGGCGTGAAGTTTCTCTGCGATCGCAGTCTCAGGTCGGTAGGCCCGCAGTCGAGCCGGCGGGAAATCGAGCAGGGTAGGGTATTCCAGCCATTCCGGTTCGGGGATGATGGCGTCGCCGATCCCGACGTCGATCTGCACATGCAGGCGAGCGTTGCCCAAACGTGCTTGTACGGTCCCGCGGAGCCCCCCGTACGCGTCGTCTGGCCGAATCGGCGAGACGTGGATCGACGATGGCAGATAATCCAGGCCGTCCGGCTCGACCTCGGCCTTGCATACTTCGCTCAGGATACTTGTCAGTGACTCCTCCGACAGATCGCCGAAGCCAAGGAGATCGGTGTCCCGCGTCGGACGGATCGTCTCGCCGAGCCACACGAGCATGAGCAGAGCACCCTTGAGTACGAAGCGATCGGCATAGGGAGAACGCGAGAGCCGATAGAGAAACCGTTCCGCCGCATACCGCGTGAGCACGAGGTTCGGATCGACGCCGATGGCCTTCGCGTGCTTCACGAGCCGCACCTGAACGGAGACCGGCAGACCCGTACTGGCAGCCGTCAT
>JASHRH010000057.1 GCA_030037475.1 Acidobacteriaceae bacterium | reverse complement strand
GTGCGACCCGCCATCGAAGCGGGTCGCAAGCCGCTCGCCTGGGGGCCGAGAACCTGTTGATGGGACCAGTTCTAGGTCCCATCGCGCATCCGCTCCTTCACCGTCCTGGCCAGCTTTTCAATCTGGTTGGCCGTATCGACCACCGAGATCGACAACTGGTCCTTGTTGCTTTTGTCGACCTCGTCCTTCAGCTTCTTCGCCAGGTCCAGCAGCTTCTGCGTGTCGGCGACGATCTCTTTCTGGCGATCGACGTTGCGCTCCCGCGCCATCTGGCGCAGCATCAGCTGCGTATTCCTGTCGATTGTCGGCCCGATCGACGACGGGAACGGAGGCTGCTGTTGTTGCTGCTGCTGCGAAGCAGGAACAGGCACCTGCTGGGCATGCGCCGGAAGCGCGACACAGGCGCTGGCCAGGAGGAAAATCCAAACAACACGAGCATGGCAGCCAACTTGAAGCATGAAGCCCTCCTCCGGTCAAAGGCATTCTCAGCGGGCACGGCGGTGTTCTTGCCGACCCGCTGAAAATGCCGGGATCCGCCGCGGCATCGCGGGATTCCGGATGGCCGCATTATAGTTCGCGGTTCGTCAGGCTCCCGGTGGAACGAGACAGCCTCGAAAAACCTGTCCCTGCGGATATCCTGAAAGCGACATGCTGATTGCCTTGACGGGGTTCCGAGCAGGGCCTGGATTCTTCGAAGTCCTCGGCGACAAGTACATCGCGGATTTCCAGGATTTCCTGCACGAGAAGCTCCCCAAAATCATCGCGGTTGCCCTGATCGCGTGGCTGCTGTTGTGGTTGCTGCGGCTGATCACGAGCCACATCCTGCGCATCGCCGAGCGCCAGTCGAGCACCGCGTCGCACCTGGCGCAGGTACGCACGCTGGCCGCCGTCATCCGCAACACCGGCATCGGCATCATCGTTTTCCTGGCGGCCCTCGAAATCCTGCCCATCCTGGGGCTGAATCTGGGGCCGCTGCTCACCAGCGCGGGCGTGGCCGGCGTGGCCATCGGACTGGCCGCGCAGAACATCGTGAAGGACTGCTTCAACGGATTTCTCATCCTCGTTGAAGACCAGTACAACGTGGGGGACTCGGTGCGCATTGCCGGGGTCTCCGGCACCGTGGAGACGATGACGCTGCGCCGCACCCAGGTCCGCGATTCCGACGGCACGCTGTACGTGGTCCCCAACTCGCAGATCACCACAGTCGCCAACCTGACGCGTGACTTTTCTGTAGCGAACATCAACGTTGCCGTGGACTTCTCCGCGCATCCCGATCAGGTGATGGCCCTGCTGAAAGAGGTCGCAGCGAGCGTTCGCAACGATCCGCAATACAGCGGTGTCTTTTTGGGCGACCCGGTGCTGCTCGGTGTCGACCAGCTCAAAGGCTCGCAGGTGATCTACCTGCTGCAACTGAAGACGAAAGCCAACCAGCAGTGGGCGCCGATGCGGGAGACGCAGAGGCGCATCCGCCTGGCGCTGGAGGAACACGGCATGCTGCCCGGCGATCCGTTGCGCGTCTACAACCGCGGGAAATCCACGCCAGTCCCGGCCAGTGCTGAGGAGAGCGGCAGCGTCGCCAAAGTGGATCCCACCAGCATCCCGGCGAATGAGGTGAATCCGTTCACCGGAGAAGGGATGTAGAAACAGGCAAAGGAAAAATGCTGGTATTCCTGATGAGAAAGCCGGGCAGCACGCATTAAGCGGCCAGGCCGCCGACCGTCGGCCTCCTCCCGTTGCCTGTTTCCTGTTGCCTCCCTTCTTCTCCAATACGGAACTGCGCGATGTGCTCCTGGAGCCGCTGCGCTCCGCTCTCGACCGAATCGATGAACCCCCGCGTCACCGGCGTCGCTGCCTCCTGCTCTTCGCCGAGCCGATTGATGACCTCCAGGTTCTGGCTCGACTGCTGCGCCGCCACCGACTGCTCGGTCGAAGCGGTCGCGATCTGCGCGATCATCGTGTCCACCTGATCCGCGGCGGCGATAATGCGTTTCAGCGATTCGCCCGCCCGCGCGGTGATGTCCATGCCCCGGCTCACGCGCTCCGTCCCGCGGTTCATGGCGCTCACCGCGGCCTGGGTGTGGTTCCGGATGCCCTCGATCATCTGCGCAATCTCGCTGGTGGCGTTGCGCGTGGATTCCGCCAGCCGCCGCACTTCTCCGGCGACCACGGCAAAGCCGCGCCCCTGCTCGCCGGCGCGCGCCGCTTCAATGGCCGCGTTCAGCGCCAGCAGATTCGTCTTCTGCGCGATCTCCTCGATCACGTTCACGATGCGGATGATCTGTTCGGATTCCTTCCCCAGCCGCTCCACGGTTTCCGCCGTCTGCGCCACCGATTCGGAGATGGTGTTCATCCCCGCCAGCATCTCTTCCACAATGGCGCCGCCCTCGCGCGCGATCGCGGCCGCCTGGCGCGCCTGATCCGCCGCGTTCTGCGCGTGGCTGGACACTTCGGCGATGGAAATTGACATCTCCTGCATGGCCGTGGCCGCCTGGTGCGTCTGCTGCGACTGCTCGCGCGTGCGGTCGAAGGAGGCTGCGCCCACCCGCGCCAATTCTCCCGCGTCGTGATGCACGGCCGCCGAGGCTTCCATCACCGCGCCGACCATGTCCTGCAGGTTCTGCTGCATCCGGTTCACCGAATCGGCAAGGTTGCTCAGCTCATCCGCGCTTTCCACATGAATGGGTTCTCCGGTCAGGTTGCCGGCGGCAATGGCATGCGCTCGCGCCGCCACGCGCCGCAGGGAGCGCACCACCCGCCGCGCGGTCAGCTCTGCCAGCGTGCCGCCCAGCAGGCCTCCCAGCAGGATGCCGGCCCACATAAAGAGGGCTTCCAGCCGGCTCAGGCGCAGCTCCTCGTCAAGGCTCCGGTCGCGCAGCCGCGTCTCCTCGTCGATGCTCTGGTTCAGCTGCGCGCTTAGCTGGTCGTAGCGCTCGGAAACTTCGCCCTGCAGCAGATCGTAGGCCCGCGCCGTGGCGTTGTTGCCGCTCTCGGAAGCCGTGGCCAGCACGCGCTCCTCCGACGCATCCAGCGCGCGCCATGCGTCGATGGCGCTGCTCATCGAGGCTGTCCCCACCGAATCGTTCAGCGTGTCGCGCAGCCGCGCAATCTCTGCAATGGCCGTTTCCGAAAGCTGCTCGCTCTGGTCGAACTGGGCGCGATAGCGCACGGCCGCGGCCGGATCGGCCCCGAACAGCAGCCAGGATTTCAGCGCGCTCGCCGAGCCCAGCGCACCCAGGCGCAGGTCGCTCAGCGCGCTCACCGCGGGAATGTAGCGCATCGAGACACTGGAAGAGAGCTGATTTGCGCGCCGCATCTGCAGCGACGCCAGCAGCGAGCCAAGCAGGGTGCTGACCAGCAGGACTCCACCCATGAGCCGCAGTTTTTGGCGGAACGGCATGCGAGAGAAAACCAGCATGGTCATCTCAGCTCCCCATATCGAACGTCACATCGACGGTTTCCGTGGAAGGCGCGGCGGCGGGGACAAACTTCCACTTGCGCACCGCCGCCACGGCAGCGGGAATCAGCAGCGAGTTGCCGTGCTCGGCCCTGGCCGTGGTCACCCGGCCGTCGGCGGCCACCGTTGCGATCACCGTCACCACGCCCGAAATGCGCATCCGCAGCGCCAGCACCGGATACTCCGGCGGCACGCGCTTCTCCACCGCCCGGTTGGCGGCCAGCGCCGGAATCGCCGCGCACAGCACCAGCGCCGCAACCAGCGGCCGTTGCCACACGCAACGCATCCGCGCGCCGCGTTGCCGGCTCGGCGAGAACAGAAACGAGAGCATTCGATACCTCGAGCCTGGCAGTGGGCGGTCCGCCCATGAAGAGCGCAGCCGCATTTGCCGCTCGAAGTATCTATCGGATGAAAGTGCCCGAGGTTTACCGGGGAATTTCCGCGAAGGTGAGGTTCTGCGCGGAACTGCCCGTCTGCTCGCGCCAGGCGTCGAACAAACGCCCGTAGCTCAGCGTCATAAAGCGAGAAGGTTCGATGCCCAGCCGGCTGCCGGTCGCGTCGATCCACTCCGGCGGGCCCTCCAGCTCGGCGTAGAAGCCGATCGGCGTCTCATCCAGCACGCAGTGGCCCCTGCCGTCGGCATATTCCGTCCGCCATTTCTCGTACACGAACGCCGGCGCGTAGCCGAGCTGCTCGAAGATCGAGCCGATGGCCTCGCCGTCCTCGACCGCCGTCTCGGTCTCCTCGCGGTGCTTGTGGCGCGCCGCGGGATCGTTGTCGCGAGGCAGGCACTTGTGCGTCACCACCCAGCGCGCGCCATAGCGCCGCACGCGCAGAATCGCCTGCTGGCTGCGCAGCCGGCGATCCGTCGAGTCGTACAGAACGTTGCGCTCGAAGGTGCGTGGCGTTTCCTCGTGAAAGCCTGCCTCGATGAGCCGCTGCTTCAGGGCAGCCGCATCCTCGACGGGGAACTTCACCTCGATCTCTCTGCTGCTCATCAGTTCAGAGTACAGGGAACTTCTGCCTTGAAGGGGCGGCTGCACAGCTCGCGGAGAAACCCCTCGCAGGCGAAGCTCTCCGCGCCGCGTTTTGCCGGTGCGCCGCGGCCTCCGTACCATAGGGAGGGCATGAAGACTCTGCGGCTTGCGGTGGATCCCGCACATCCCGAAGGCGAGGCCTCGCGCCAGGCCATTGCCCAGGCGGCGGAGATTCTGCGCCGTGGCGGCACGGTCGCCTTTCCTACGGAAACTGTCTACGGCCTCGGAGCCAACGCCCTCGACGATGAGGCCGTGGCAAAAATCTTTGCCGCCAAGGAGCGGCCGGGATGGGACCCCATCATCGTCCACATCGGCGACCTCGCTTTGCTCGACCGCGTCGCTGCCTCGGTTCCCGCCAACGCTCGCGCCATGATTGATGCCTTCTGGCCCGGGCCGCTCACCCTCCTGCTGCCGAAACACTCTGACGTGCCGGAGCGGGTGACTGCGGGCCGGGAGCGCGTGGGCGTGCGCATGCCCGCCCATCCCGTGGCGCTCGCCCTGCTGCGCGCCGCCGGCGTTCCGGTCGCCGCTCCCAGCGCCAACCGATTCGGCCGCACCAGCGCGACCACCGCCGAGCACGTCGCCCAGGACCTCGACGGCCGTATCGACGCCATCCTCGACGGAGGGCCCACCACGCATGGCGTGGAGTCCACAGTAGCCGACGCGTACGAGGATGGCTGCACCATTTATCGGCCGGGCGTCGTCACACTGGAGCAGATTCGCGCCGTTTGCCGCAGCCATGTCACCCAAATGGGCAATGCCGCGCCCGAAGCGCCGGCAGCGAAGCAGGGCGCCGTCGCGCCCGGCCTGGGACTGCGGCATTACGCTCCACGGGCGCGTCTGGCGCTGGTGGAAGGTGACGGTCCGGCGCTGCAGGCTGTCTTGGCGGCCACCGCGCGCGGCCTCGAAACAGCGGGCGAAACTGTGGGGCTCATGCTGCCGGAAGGCTTTCCTCCGGGCGCGGAGCACGCTCGCGTTTTTCAGTGGGGAAGCTGGGACGAACTGGACGAGCTCGCGCGCCGTCTCTTTGCCGGATTGCGCTGGCTGGACGCGGCAGGTGCGACCGTCATCGTCTGCCCCATGCCGCCGGAGGAGGGCATCGGCGTCGCCCTGTGCGACCGCCTGCGCAAAGCCGCCCGGCGGCAGTGAGGATTGTATGTAAAAAATATTTGACACCCACAGGGGTCGGCGTTACACTGCCCATGTTAAATATTTTTAACATTGGAGCGAACCCCATGTCCCTGTCGTATCGCGAAAAGTCCCTCTACGCGTCGCTGGTGGCCGAGGTGGTGGTCTACGGCCCGTATTTTTTCCTGCACCATCAGAACTCGGTCAACAAGGTCGTGGGCATGATCGTTGCAATCATCGTGCTGCAGATTGTCCTGCAATCGATCATCGCCGCCTTCACGCGCAACCGCACCACCGACGAGCGCGATCGTCTGATCGAGCTGCGCGGCTACCGCGCCGGCTATCTGATGATTGTGACGCTGATGGTGCTGGGTCTGGGCATGCTGTGGTTTCATGCGGTCCTTGGCCGCTTTCCCGTGCACGAGCCGTGGGTCGGGCTGCACTTCCTCAGCGTGTTCTTCGGCATGCTGGTGATTGCCGACATTACCAAGACTGCCGCGCAGATCGTGTCCTACCGGAGAGCTCTGTAATGCCGGCGATCCGGAATCACATTCGCGAGCTGCGAGCCGCCCGGCAGATGACGCAGCAGGAACTCGCCGATGAGGTCGGCGTCACGCGCCAGACGGTCATTGCCATGGAGCAGGACAAGTATTCGCCCTCGCTGGAAACGGCCTTCAGGGTCGCTCTGGCGCTGGGCGTCCCATTCGACCAGTGCTTCCAATACGTGCCCAATGGCAAGAGGTGAGCCTGGCCCATGCTGCGGTCGCAGTCGGCCGCGAGATTGTCGAAAAGAGAAACGGCGCGACTCTATATGGCCGCGCCGCCTCGTCCCTAAACCCTAATCCCTGCCGTTACAGGTTCTCGCCCGCTTTGTAGAGGTACTTAATGCTGGACTTGTAGATCAGCGCCCGCGTTCCACCCTCGCTTCCGCGCGGGCCTCTCAGCCTCTGGGCACTCGACGAGGAGCAGCGCACCTTGATGGCGTAGCGGTCATACCACTCGATGCACCCCTCGATGCGTTCCCCGTCTTCCAGCACGAAGACCATCGGCGTCCGCGCCTGCACCTGCTTCTGGAAATAGAACGACTCGGCATGTGAGCTGTCCTGTACGGTCGCCGAAGAGATCGCCGCGCCATGCGAGACCAGAGCCGGCTCGTCGCGCCGGGAGAACCGGCGCGCGCGCAAAGCGCGCTCCGGCAATTTGGGCCGGATCAGCTTGCGCGGGCCGATGATATCCAGTTCGCGCGGCTCTTCGGGCGCGGGTTTCGCCGGAGGCACCAGCACCGGTGCGGGTCGGGCTGCTCCTTTGGGCGTACTCAACGGATGTACTGCGGAGGCAGACAATTGGGACATTTCACCCACAATCCTTACGGGACAATGATGTCTTTGTGATGCGGGAAACCGCTCCCGCGTCGCACGACAGGAACAATTCTTGATGCGATTTCTGGAAATCTTAACCCAGTCAGCCTGTTGGAAACCGGTAAAAACGGCAATCCCGGCAGATTTTGGCGCTTATGACCCCGCCAATTGTGCCGCAAAGCTGTCCAGCGCCAGCGAGCGCAGCAGGTTCCGGCGCATCCCCGACTCCACCTGGCGCAGTCCGCGCGCCGCTCCCTCGATCCACTCGTAGCTCACGGCGCCAGCCATCGTGCCCAGCTCCTTTTTCAGATCGAGATTCCGCACCAGTTCCGGCGTTTCCGCCTTGAGCAGCAGCAAATCTTCGAGCAGGGAATCTGCCGCGCGCAGCAGGCCCTCGGTTTTTTCCTGGCCCTCCGCTCCGGCGCGGTAAGTTTCCGTCGCGCGAAAGAGCGAAGACCAGTCCGACTCGCCCAGCGAACTGCGCAGCAGCGTCAGCGCATCGGCGCGGCTGGCCAGCCAGGCCGCCAGATCGAAACCGAGAGCGCGCCCGACAGCGCCCTCCGCCAAGCGCGCCACCAGCATTCGCTCCGCCGGCTTCAGTTCCTTCCGCCGCTCTGCGAGCAAATGCTCGATCTGCTCCACCGGAATCGCCCCCAGCCGGAAAATCCCCGCGCGCGACCGGATCGTGGGCAACAGCTCGCCGGGATTTTCCGCCAGCAGCATGATCGTGGCATGAGCCGGCGGCTCTTCCAGCGCCTTCAGCAGCGAGTTGGCCGCTTCCTTCATGAACGCGGCGCTGGTGAAGATGTACATGGCGCGCCGCGCCTCGGCGGGCATACGGTAAATTTCGCTGATCAGCGTCCGCACCTGGCCCACCTTGATGAGCAGTTGCGGCGGATCGGGTGGGATCACGAGCACATCGGGGTGGGTCTGGATGAGGATGCGGGTCTCGCGCTTGTCCATGTCGCGCAGCTCGTCACGCGCCGCCACCGCTTCAGCCACGCGCGTGTCCAGGTCCATGGCCTCGCCGATGCGCCGGCAGTTCGAGCACGCGCCGCAGAAATCCGGCAGGCCATCGGTCTCCCCGGGGTCGAGGCAGTTCGCGGCCTGCGCCAGCATCATGGCCAGCGTGTACTTCCCCGCGCCGCGCGGCCCGGCGAGGATCAGCGCATGGGGCAGCCGCCCCGCGGCGAGTGTCTCGCGCAGACGGCGCACTGTCGCTTCATTGCCGAGAAATTCGCGAAAGCCCACCAGGACAGGGTACAGGGAACAGGGTGTAGAGACCAGGGATCAGGACCGAGCCGGGTGCCCACCCTTGTTGCATCGCGACAGGATGGGTTCTGATCACGAATGGCTGAGATCCAACCCCTAAAGCTCTTCGTCCACCCGCTCGAACACAATCCCCCGTGCGCGCAGGTGCGCGAAGATCCGATCCATGCATCCCGGCGCTTCGCCCACATACGACGGCGGCGAAATCCCCGCCCTTTTGTAGGTCCCATCCAGCACGCACCGCGCCACGCCCGTGCACGAATACCCCGTCACCCGTGACATCGAGCTGAATTGCGTTCCGGGGTCATACGTCACGAACACCGTGTGCGTGATCTTCTTTGGCCGCCCGCCCTGGAACCCGCGAAGCACGATCCGCATGATCGTGAACTCGTCTGCGTCTTCCTGCGGCGTCCACGTCTCCGGAACCCATGGTTTCCCCGTCTGCTGTAGTTTCCGGATGTACGCGATATGCCCCGGAAACCGCAGCGTCTTTTCCTTCATGTTCGGAATCCGTCCGGCCATCGTTGTGATCAGCGAGCGCAGCCCGTCCGTGTTGAACGCCTCCAGCCGCAGCTCATGCCCGCCGATACGGAAGTCCACGATCTCCGCTTCCGACAGCGGAGGCATGGTCACCAGCTTCCCATCCTGCACGTAGCGCGCCGGCCGCGTGTATTCCTCCCATACGTCAACTGGCGAAAACGTTGGCAGATACTGATCCGCCCCGCTGCGATGGAAGTGCAGCCCGCCCACCATGAACGTGAAATCCTGAATCTGCATCTGCTCGGCGAAGTAGCCGGCCAGGTAATCCGGCGTCCCTGGCGCGATGCCGCAGTCCACCACGGCAGTCACTTTGCGCCGGAAGGCCAGTTCGTGGAGCTCGAACGCGTCTTCCGCGAAGAAGGAAATGTCCACGACATCCTTTCCGGCTTCAATCACCGTCTTCAGCGTGTTGAATCCCATGAACCCCGGCACGGCGCAGATCACCAGATCCGCCTGGCTGATCGCGCCCGCCACCGCCTTCGCATCACCCAGATCGGTGACCCGCGTCTTCACCGGATACTGCTTCACCAGCGATTCCAGGGCCTGCGCGTTCACATCGGTGGACGTCACGTCGAACTCGCGGGACAAATCCGCGGCAATCACCTTGCCCACGCGCCCCGCCCCCAGCACCACAATTTTCTTTTTCATGACTTCCCTTTCTACGGGTCAGGAAGCAGTGCGGTCAACGCGGCTAGGTGCCATGGAGAAGATGGACTTGTTTTGAAGGGGCGCGGCTTCAGCCGTGCCGCACAGTCAGGCATAACCAGGCGGGCTTCAGCCCCTGAGGAATGTTCCTTCCAGAGGGCCACTGCCGCCTTTTTCTCGTCCGCGAACCCTTCGCCCATGCATACTGGCAGGAACCGTTTCGAGGCCCGCTTGGACCAACCCT
Organism: Acidobacteriaceae bacterium; assembly: GCA_030037475.1. Classification (GTDB taxonomy): domain Bacteria; phylum Acidobacteriota; class Terriglobia; order Terriglobales; family Acidobacteriaceae; genus Palsa-343. The sequence goes on along the minus strand of JASHRH010000057.1, from coordinate 1,885 downwards.
CAATCAGCGCGCAGTCTCAGGAAGCCTCACGCGGCGCGGAGCCGGCCCAGTCCCCGCGCCTCAAAAAGGCGCTGCGCTTCCGCGACCTGGCCGCGTTCTATGTCATCAGCGGGCTCAGTGTGCGCTGGATCGCCACGGCTGCCGCCGCCGGACCCTCCAGCCTGATCGTCTGGCTCATCGCGCTCCTCGGCTTCTTTCTCCCGCTCGCCGGCAGCGTCTTCGAGCTCTCCTCGCGCTATCCGCAGGAGGGCGGCCTCTACGTGTGGGCGCGCGCAGCCTTCGGCGACTTTGCCGGCTTCCTCTCCGCCTGGATGTACTGGATGTCGAACCTGCCCTACTTCGCCGCGGTTCTTTACTTCGGCGCGGCGTCGGCGCTCTACGTCACCGGTTCCGGACACGACCGTCTCGCTGCCAGCCCGGTTTACTTCATGTCCTTTGCGGCGGTGTGGCTCGGGATCATCACTGCCGTGAACATCGTCGGCCTTGGCGCCGGCAAGTGGCTCAACAACGTCGGCTCCTTCGGGAGCTGGCTGCCCATCGTCATTTTCATCGCCCTGGCTGCGGTCGTTGCACACCGCTTCGGTTCGGCTACGCATTTTTTCGCGCCCGCGCTCGCGCCGCGCTTCTCGGTCAGGGACGCGCTCTTCTGGTCCACGCTTTTCTTCGCCTTCGCCGGCTGCGAAAGCGGATCATTCATGGGCGAGGAGATCGACAAGCCCCGCCAGACCATCCCCCGCGCGCTCGTCGCTGGCGGAGCCATCATTGCGCTCGGCTACATCGTCGGCACGGTAGCCCTGCTCATCGCGCTGCCCGCCCGGCAAATCTCCGGTGTCGACGGATTCATGCGCGGCGCGTCAGACCTCTGCGCGCGGCTGGGCGTGCCGTGGCTGGCCATCGTGCTGGCGCTGCTCATCGCGCTCAACTGCATCGGCGGCGCGGCCTCGTTCCTCTCCTCCACCTCGCGCCTGCCGTTCGTCGCCGGCATCGACCACTACCTGCCGCCGGTCTTCGGGCGCATCCATCCGCGCTTCCGCACGCCGTGGGTGGCGATCGCGGTGTATGGGCTGGCCGGGATCCTCGTCGCCATCCTTGGTCAGGCCGGAACCACCGTGCGCGGCGCCTACGACGTGCTCGTCAGCATGAGCATCATCACCTATTTTCTCCCGTATCTGGTGCTCTTCGCCGCCATGGCGCGCGCGCAGAGCCGTCCCCCCGCCCCTGAGGCGCATCGGATTCCCGGCGGCCGTCCCATCGCGCTGGCGCTTGCTGCCATCGGATTTCTGAGCACCGCCGCGACCATCGTGTTCTCCGTTTTCCCCGCGCCAGACGACCCGCACAAGCTCCTCTCCGTCGCCAAGGTGCTGCTCTCGACCGCCGCGCTCGTCATTGGCGGGGTCGCGGTTTTCGCCGTAGCGCGGTGGAAGAGGCAGGAATCAGCAGACAGGAGACAGTAGACAGGAGTGCTCAGGCTGCTCTTCGATGTTTCTGTTTCTCCTTCTGAATGCGTTCGCTCAGCAGGTGCTTCGCCCGCTCCAGCTCCTTCTTCCGGCTGGCGCTCAGGCCCTTCCCGCCGCGGTTGATGAAATACGTCAGCATGCGCATCCCCGACGACGGTCCTTTCGGCGAAACCTTCTTCGACGCAAGCGCCCGCGCAATCTCCGGCGCGCTCTTCGTGAAGAGACCCTTCTGCGGATGCGTGGAATCGGTGGACACGTGCTTCACCCAGCGCCGCGACGAGCCCGCTGCGTGGCTCTTTGTTCTGGAAGTGGATCGCGTCCGTGACTTCGCCGGAGATGTCTTTGCCGATCGAGTCCCGGACCGCTTCTTCGCTGTGCTCTTTTTCTTTGTCGGCATGGTCCTCAGTGCCTCTTGAAGTACTGCACCG
>JASHRH010000056.1 GCA_030037475.1 Acidobacteriaceae bacterium | reverse complement strand
CAGGGCTGCAAGCTTGACCCACCATTGCTCAAACCTGGCCCGCCAGATGCTCATGACGACAGGATCGCGAGATAGGAGTCCGTGGAATCAGGCGCAAGGACATGGCACATGGTGTAGCAGCGGTAGCTCAGGCCGTGGATTCCCCGGGTGTACAGTTCCCCCGTTTCAGGGTCCTTGTAGAGCACTTCGTGACAGTGCCCGCACTGGCCCACGATGCCAGGGGGCGGCTGCTGGCGGTTGCGGGCAAGCTCCCGGGTCATGCTCATGCGTCAGTCCTCCTTGAAGATGAAGCTCGGTGCGATAGCGAACAGGCAGAACGCTATCACGGCGATGATGGCGATGATGGGTCTTCCTCCAAGATCTTGATCCTGCTGATGATGCCCCAGGCAAAGGCGGGCTTGTCATCCATGGGGCGGCCGATGGCAACGAATACACCATCAGAGCGCAAGCCGGTGAACTCCAGGTAATCATTGGCCCGTTTCACTTCCTCGCGGATGTCGAGTTGGTCGTCATCATGCAGTTCAACTGCTATCCACATCGCGGTGCTCCCCTGTGAGGGCGTTCTTGATCCAGCCTGCTGGCTCGGTGTCATCAGCCCCGTCCCAGGCCATGGCCTCGCCAATGGCCTTGAGAAAGGTGCTCAGGCCCGTTCCCCGGTAACACCAGCCCCGGTCGTAGGTCATGGGTCTGTCTTTGGGTGTACGGCACAGCCGCCAGTTGTAGATCATGGGCACCACATCGATGTAGTGCGTGGCTGTCTCCTTGACCCTGAACGAGCCATCTTCCTGGGGAATGATATCCCCGAGTTTCATGCGCTGGGCGAATTCCTTGGCTTCCATCATGAACACCCCAGTTCACCAGACAGGCAGCCGAGACTGAGGGCCGCCAGCACATTCAAGCACCACAGGAGTATCATCCGCACTTCTCCTTCGGGTATTCATCCCACGGCGCAGAGAATGTCTGTGATGGCGAGTACGGCCCGAGCAGGTATGGCCCCGTTGTAAAAGGCTCGGGCACATCGGGCTTGATATCAGTTGGCGTCCACCAGATATGCACGGGGGCCGAGGTGTTGATCTGCACCCATCCTTTGGGGGTGCAGATATCCCACATGGTCTTCTCGGTCTGGGCGTCCTGCACCTGCGTGATCTTCATGGTGTTCGTGGTCGTGGTGCGGTTTACCCCGATGATGATCCCGGCGGAGGTGGAGATTGCGCCGATGAGGACCCCGAACAGGAAGAGAGCAGCCCTGCGCCAGGTCATGCTTTCTTCCCCTCGCAGATGAGCTTGTGCCCCGCTGCTGAAAACTTGTAGGTGCATTTCTTGCAGCGCTCAGCGGCAGGCTCCGGTGTGCCGTATACAGCCTCGGCAGCCCGCAGTGCCCGGTCGGCCCACGGGTAGGTGCGTGCCCGCCACTGGTAAGCCACCAGCGGGGGAAGGCGCCGGAGCGGGCGGTAGACGGACTTGCCGGATGGCAGGCCAGCGTCTTTGTTATGCCCCATGCCGATGGTGCCAGCGCCCCGCACATCACCGGTTACCGAGCGGACGGTCTCCTGGCGCAGCGTGATCATGACTGCTCAACCCGTTCCCGCAATGCGGCAAGATCAATGCCCAGTTCATCATCGACCGCCTTGAGCAGGTCTGTGTCGAACACAACCGGGTGCACGGTGGGCACCAGGTTGGCATTGGTGATCAGTGCCCACGCCGCTAGCAGCCCCTCAAGGTAATACAGCCTGCGGTAGACCTCATTCCGGCTGATACCGCGATGGCGCCGCAGGACATCGGGGCGTGCATCCAGGGCCACGCGCACGCCGTTGAAAGCGGTCCTGATCTCCTGCAGCAGGCTTTCATAGAGTGTCATTTCTGCCTCATCACAATCTGTTCGGCCTCGGACAGCTTGTGGATGTCCTCGATCCTGGCCATGACCTCATCGGTCAGGGCCTCTTCCGGCAGCGTCTCGATGAGCGCGATGATCGCCTTGAAGAACGGGAACATCCTGGTTTCCAGCATGGTGGCCAGGATCTTCTGGCTCTCGGTCATCCCCGGTATGCCGGGGCAGGCAGCGCGGTGCACACCTGCTGAATTAGGCAGGCACCCGCAGGGCAATGTGTTCATGAAGAACTCGCAGTCGGTGTGGGGCTCGGCGTGGGGCTCGGCGTCGGTGACGGTATCGGGCTCGGCGTAGGGCTTGGGGTCGGGCTGGGTGTTGGTGTGCTGGTGTGCGTGGGCTTGGGGGCCGGTGCACTTCGGTGCGGCTTGGGTGCTGGCGCATGCGTGGTGCTCACATGTGCCGGGGACACAAAGCTTACCGGGTTGGTGACAGCATGGCGAGCATGTGCAATGTGCTGCACATGATGCTTCACCGTGACAGCAGGCCCAGTCATGATCGGATGTGGATGAAGCCCTGGTATTGCCCACAAAGCGGACACACCAGTCTTAGCCACATATATCGCCAGCCCGAGTACCACCGAGGCAGCCATGTAGCCGGTGATCATGGCAGGCCAGTGCCTGCGCTTCTTCTGCTTCTGCCTGAGTCCCCGGATCGGGGACATGGAGTCGGTCGGCCGGTCATCCTCAGAGATGACCGGCGCTGCGTGCCTCCCCATCGTTGCTCTCCTCCTCGTTGTACTTCCAGCCTGTGACCAGATTCATCCTGGCCTCGTGCGGGTGAGCCTTCATCACCCACCCGGCACGGGCTGGGTCGTATTCCTTGCATCGCTTGGCAGGCGGCTGCTCACACTTGGGGCAGGTATGCTCCCGCTTGGCCAGCCGCTCTGCCATGGCAATGTTCATCAGTGTGCCTCCGGGATGTCCCTGAATGGCTTGGGGTCCCAGTAGCAGTCGCGCTCGACTATCACCAGGCCGTGGTGGACGTTGATGGTCTCAAGCTCACGAAGGTCCACATATCCCCATTCGGCGCATTCTGGCATGGCAGCCAGCTTGGCGTAGCCGAATGCGATCGGATCTTCTGGATCGCTGCTAAGCTCGGTGATCCACCAGTCCCCGGATG
>JASHRH010000055.1 GCA_030037475.1 Acidobacteriaceae bacterium | reverse complement strand
GCGGTGCGGGTTGATCTGCTCCACGATGATCACGGCCCGGACGTTGCTGTTGGGGTGATCCCGGTAGGGGAATTTCACCCAGTGCGGCACGTCCATGACCAGGCGCTTGATCAGCGCGGGATGCTCGCCCGCCGCCACGAATTCGGGCTTGACCCAGATGATAACCAGGTCGCCGGCGTTGAGCTTGCCGTTCTTTTCGCCGACGACCGGCGTCCCTTCGCGGATCACCGGCTCCATACAAATTGCCGCGGGTATGCATCACGTACTGGTCCGGCAGTGCATCCGGGCGCCCGTTGACGGGATATAGGTTCTCAGTCAATGCATCAACGGCCGTCCCGGCGCGACGACGAGTCGATCGGTATGCGGAGACGGATTTCGGGTTGGATCTGGTCATGGTTCGATGCCTGATTGGGTGTGAAGGGGACGCGGCGGCTCTCCGCCGCGCAGGTTCGGAGAGGGTTCAGCGGGCGCTACGCCGCGACGGCGAAGCGCTGGGCCGGCCTGATGCGAATGACGGTGGTGACCACCGCGGTTTCAAAGCGGTGGCAAGCATTGCCCAGGAACTCCCTCACGGCCTTGGTATCGAGCCGCGCGGCAATCTGCTCCGTGGCTGTGACCGTGAAGGCCTCGCCGGTCGCCTCGGCGAGGCCACGGCGCTTGAACTCGTCCTTGAGCGCCTTGCACTCGGCTTCCGCGCCCTTGAGCACGGCGTCGGCGTGGCCGAGCACGTCGGCCAGCGCCTCGTCTACTATGCTACGCCGGCGCCGCACGCTTCACGGGCTCGCTGCTCGCGCGACGCTTCTCAATGCCGCGTAGTCATCATGTCGCATCGTCGCCGTCGAGCACGGCGGCGATGAGCCGATCGCATCCCGCATCGCAGATGTCGCTCATCTCGCGTAGAGCGGCGCCCACCGCGCGGATGTCCCGGACAGCTTCCACAATTATCTTGCGATCAGGAAAGGTAAGCTCAGATAGTGGCAATTCGCACGCCCGGGCCGCGACCTGGACGTAAAGGAAGAAACTGGGATGAATTCCCCCCTTCCTGTTTCGGAGCACTTCATCGCGGCCAGCGAGCTGCAACGGCCCCTCCTGCACAAAGTAGCTGCGGTGGATTTTTCGCCTCGACTTCGGGAATGGTATAATGACATCACCCTTGGCCGAAGATTTTAGGTTCCTTTTGGTCAGGGCTTTTCCCTTCAGTGGTTTGTGGATTTGGTTATCGGGTTAGGCCGCAACCGCAAGCCGCTGCGCGGCCTTGATGCGGATCACTGTCGAGACCGTGGCGACCTCGAACCGGTGCCAGGAATTGCCGAGGTATTGCTTGACGGCGGCCACATCGAGCCGGCCGGCGATCTGCTCGGTGGCGGTGACCGTGAAGGCCTCGCCAACGGCCTCAACGAGGCCGCGGCGCTTGAACTCGTCCTTGAGCGCCTTGCAGTCGGCTTCCGCGCCCTTGAGCGCGGCGTCGGCGTGGCCGAGCACGTCGGCCAGCGCCTCGTCCGGGAGATTGTGGAAACGGGATATGATAGGAAGATTGACAGCCTGGGCCATGGGTAACTAAATATAGCTTCGGCAAGGCGGCCCACAAATATTTTCAACGAATCGTGGCCGACGAAAGATGCGTGGAACTCGAATGAATTATGAGGGGCCGCCCTGCCGTCCTATTTATCGCGCTCTTGATCGAACGTGCGCCGCCCCATTTCGCTAAGAATACGATCAAAGGTGTCGGATTGCTCATCCGCACCGATTTCCCGAGGCCAAATGGGGAACGCGGACGACGGTCTGTCTGAGTCGGACTCAGAGGGCCTTCCCTCCCTTCTTCCCTTCCACTTGTGCTTGGGTATACCGGCGTTTATTTGCATGTGGATACCTGCGAGCGGCGTTCTTCAGTGCAACACATTCCCGAGTAAACTGCGATTCGCGCGGGGCTAGGTTGGCCACCGAAAATCCAGACCACACTGGATTGCCCCGCAGTTTTTCTTGTGGCGCGCTTTTTGTGGAGAGGCGACATGGCGACCAACAGACTTCATTTCCCTGCCGACGATGGGGAAGAGCGGTCCACGGGCGCCAACGCCATCGTGGATGATGCCGGATTTCTTACTGTCGTTCAGGTGCGCGTCTTTGAGGCAGGGCTCGCCACCTTCAAAGCGCAGTATGGCCAGCGCGAGCGCACCTTGGCCGAGCGGATTTTGCGAGAACGGGTTTTTGGTCGGTCCGTATGGACAATTTGTCCATGGGGCGGCCGTTGGATTAATTGGTCGCGATTACTTGCGCAGGCTCAAGCGATGCCGCCGCGGCGCCAGCCATGGGATTGGGGTCGCAGGTTCCCGGTCGGCCCTGCGCGTCCGATTGGTCCGCCAGCAAAAACTCCATGGAGCGGCTACGGCAATTTGGGCGATGCGATATTCGAAATTTGCTTTCGGCAATGGAATGAATTGCTCGACGTTGTCGATGGAGAGGGCTGGATACTAAGCGATCTGGAAGGCAAGAAGCTGGATAGACCCGCGAGCCCCGAGACCGGCGTTTTGCGGCGCAAAGGCGTGAAGCTCGATCTTCGGCGCGGTGATCTTTTGGATTATGATGGTTCATTGTTAGCGAAAGCGCCGAAATTCCAAAGGCTCGTGGCTGTAACCCGAACCGGCGCAGTACAGGAGAGCATCGCGGTGCCGCCCACTCGGTTGAACGTCGTCACGATAAAGCGAGATCAGAAACCGGCACCCACACACCACGTCGCGCGTCCACGTGGCGCAAGCCCGAAGGTGCGGGATCGCGTTAAGAATGCGATGTGCGCCCAGCTTGCCGTTGGCGGCAACCAGGCAGCAGCCGACCTCCGCAAGATGAAAGAAGAGGCCATGTCGGCGACCTACAGCGCTTCTCGCGACACTTGCCGTAAGGCGCGCGACGAGGCGTTGTCGGAATTTCAATCGCGACAAATCGCGACCAACGACAAATAGCGACAGCGTCGTATTGCGACGATGGTATTCCGCGCAATGTGAGCGCGGAGCCCATTACATGATCGCTAAGAGCAGACTGACGGACGGCGCGGCGGTGGTTTCGTTGCTGCCACCGCTCGATCCCGACACCGGCTGCAGCGAAATGCAGGCGGCAAACTTTCTGGGTATGTCGGTGCGCACACTGCAGGCGTGGCGCATCAGGGGTACCGGCCCACGCTACTGCAAGATCGGCCGATCGGTCCGCTACCAGCGTCGCGAGCTCGTAGCGTTTCAGCGGTCACACACCGTAACGTCGATGACGGACGCGGACGTGCGGACGCACGGAGTGCCGCGCAATGACTCATTACTGCCTCTGGCATCCGATGCAACAGCAGGACAATAAATAATGCCGACCGTCCTTGATACGCTCATCGTCGAACTCGGTATCGACACGAGCAAATTCACGCAGGGTCAGAGAGACGCGCTGGAGGCATTCAGGCGCACGCGGGAGGGCGCCGTCGAGACCGGCAATGCTATCGAGGCCCAGGGCGAGAAGATATCGAGCGTCTTTGTGTCGGCGAAGCGCGAGGCATTGGGATTGCTGACGGTGTTCCTCGGCGGCCGCGGCATTAAGGAATTCGTCACTTACGTCACCGATCTCGACGCGGCGACCGGCCGGCTGTCGAAACGCATCGACATGTCGGTCGAGAGTATTTCGGCGTGGGAGGGCGTCGGGAGGGCGATGGGCGGCACCGGCCAGGGCATGGCGTCGGCGCTGGCCGGCATCACCCAGGAAATGAACCGATTCCTCATCAGCCCCGGCCAATCGACGATGGTGCCGTTCCTCAACCGGCTCGGCATCGGCATGTTCAATGCCAACGGCCACTTGAAGACGTCCGGGCAATTGTTGCTCGAACTACAGCATTATACGCAGGGCTGGGATCCGGCACGAGCCACGGCCTTCCTGTCGATGATCCCCGGCATGACCGACGAGGCGATCAACGCCATATTGCTGGGTGGTGATGCACTGAAGAATCTCTTGCATGATCAGTACGAACTGCAGGGCACGACCAAGGAGAGCGCCAAGGCGGCGCAGGAATATCAGAAGCAGTTGGCGGAGCTCGATCGCGGCATCACCAATCTCGGCCGCACGTTCCTGCTCTC
>JASHRH010000054.1 GCA_030037475.1 Acidobacteriaceae bacterium | reverse complement strand
CTTCCAGGACGCGAGCTGTGTGCCGGACTCTTCGAAAGCGTCAAGGCGGGCATCATCCGCGATGCGGCGCTCTTCCGGTTCATGGAGAAGAATGCGACGAGAATCCTTGCGCGCGATCCCGCCGCGCTGAGCCGCGTCATCGCCGCGTCGATTCGCATGAAGGCCGAAGTCGTCGGCATCGACGAGCGCGAGTCGGGGCTGCGGATGATCCTCAACTTCGGTCACACGCTCGGCCACGCGATTGAATCCGTCACCGGCTACCGCCGCCTGCTGCACGGCGAGGCGATCGCCTGGGGGATGCTGGCCGCGCTGCGCATTGCGCTCGCGCGCGGGACGATCACGCCAGCACAGGGCGCACGCATGGAACAGACCATCCTCGCTTACGGTCCGCTGCCGCCTTTCCGGGCCACTGCCGACAAGGTTCTCGACGCCGCCGGCCGAGACAAGAAGAATCGCGCCGGCACGCGGCGCTTTGTGTTGCCCAGAGGAATCGGAGATGCGGTGGTCGTGGAGGATGTGACCGATGCGGAGCTGGCGGATGCGGCGCGGTGGGTGCTGGGACGAGCGCGCGGTTCTGAGGGTTCGGTTTCCAGGGCTCGCTGAATCCTGCGACGAATCGCAGCGACCCACCCTGCCGCCAAAATCGGGCGACCAGGGTGGGGCACCCGGCGAGAGCCTGAGCCCTAATCCACCGCCAGGCTGAGCTGATGGCGCACATCGGCGCCGCGGACCCAGAAGATCACGTCCGTGGCGATGTTGGTCGCGTGGTCCGCGATCCGCTCCAGGTTGCGCGAGATCAGAATCGCCGGCAGCGCCTGATCGGCGCAGTCGGGCTTCTCCTGGATGCGACGCGTCAGGTCGGTGATGGCGACGCGGTTCATGCGGTCGATTTCGTCATCCATATCCCGCACGGACTCGGCCACGAGCACATCGCCGTCCAGCAGCGACTGGATGGCGGTGCGGATCATCCGGCCGGCAAAATCGCCCATCCCCGCCAGGTCCACCGGCAGGTCGATCGGATCCTGATCGAGCAGGTCCAGCGTGCGCACCGCGATGCTCACGGCCATGTCGCCGATCCGCTCGAGGTCGGCATTGATCTTGATCACCGCCAGGATGAAGCGCAGGTCGATGGCCATCGGCTGCTCCTTGGCGAGCAGCTCATACGCCATCTCATCCACTTCGCGCTGCGCGGAGTTGATGGCGGCCTCGTTATCGCGCACGTACTGGCACAGCCCCGTATCGCGCTGCAGCCACGCGTCCACCGCCGACTCGACCGCCTGCTGGGACAGCGCCGCCATGGCCAGCAGCTTGTCCTTCAGCTCGGCGAGCTGCAGATGAAAATGAATTCGCGGCAAATGTTCCTCCTGCGAGCCGGCTGCTCGCCGACCATGACTCAATCCCTGTATTGTGCACCCGCACAGATCAAAGGTTTGCAAATTCTGCGCGGAATCGAGTTCCCTGCGTGAGTCGCGGACCTCTCCGGCTTTTGACGCCACCAGGGCCGAGAGGTCAACGGATTCAGCTCAGCCGCTTTTCCGCCTGCTGGGCCGCCTCGTAAATCTGATCGAATGATTCCACCGCGTACAGCACCTTCTGCTCTTCGGAAACCAGGAACTTCTGCTCCATCACCAGGGCGAGATCGAAATCCCGAATCTGAGGACGGCCCTCGATGACGTGCGTCCCTTCGCCCTGCGATGAGATCAGCCCGCTGCCGTACAGTTTCACCTTGCCCTTTTGACGGATCACGCCAAACTCGACCGTGAACCAGAACAGCCGCCCCATCTTCTCCAGCTTTTCCTTGTCGCCCATCAGTCCCGCGCACACCCGTCCGTAGTGCTGCAGGAAATCCGCGAAGACCGGATGCGCGTGCATCGGGACATGGCCGAAGACGTCGTGGAAGATATCCGGCTCCGGCGTGTACTCCATCGACTCGCGGCCGCGGATGTACGTGGTCGTGGGAAACTGGCGCGCGGCGAGCATCTCGAAAAACGCATCCGGCGGAAGGAATCCGCTCACCGGCGTGGCGTTCCAGCGGGTGCGCGGAGAAAGCCGCCGATTCACTTCGCTCAGGTTCGGAATCGTGTCTTCGCGGAGCCCGATCTGCTCAAAGCCGTCCAGATACTCCTGGGCGGCATGCTCCCGCAACTGCGGCATCCTGCGCCGCACCAGCTCCGCCCAGATTGCGTGCTGCTCCGGCGTGTAGGCTTCCCACTTCTGCTGAATCAGGTAAGGCTGAGCGACGGAAAGCGGTTCGGCGGGCAGGCTGGCGGCGATCCCAGGAGGATTCATCAAAACACCCCAACAAAACCTATGAGAATGTCATCCTCGCGCCAGGGATGTCAAACTTCTCCGATGAGGCCTCGGGGAGCCTCATAACCCTGTCTGCGACAGCCTATTTCTTCTGCTGCTTCGGCAGCCTGTTCGGCGCCGGAGCGGCCGAGACCGGCGGCAGATCGTAAATCTCAATCGCTCCGTGCCGCAGCACCGCGAACCGGCGGCCATCCGGTGAAAGAGCCACATTCTGCCCGGCGGTGAGCACCGGCGACACATCCCGCACCAGCACCAGCCTGCCTGTCTCCGTGTCGTAGACGCCCACCATCTGCCCAACGATCTCGTCCTGATCCAGCATGGAGCCGACGATGCTCATCGGCACGTTGATCTCCACCGACTCGTAGGCGAACCGGCTGCCGTTCTCCGCGAAGTCGAAATACGGCCAGACGTACTTCTGCTGCCAGGTGTCCTGCCACAGTTCGCTGCCCGCCAGATTCACGGCGAAAACGGGCTGGCCGTTATCCGCCTGCGAGCACCATGTCACCAGAGCCACCGTATCGCTCAGCGGCTGCCCCTTCGGCCGGCAAAAGGAATGCACGGAGCCCACCAGTTGCGGAGTGCCTCCAAACGGCACCTCGCGCATTACCCACGATCCCAGCCCCTTTCCCTCGACCATCTCCAGGAGTCCATCCCCGATGAGAGGCACCTCGGCTGGCTGATTCATCTCGCTCACGGCCACCGGTTTTCTCGATCCCACCGGCAGAAACGCCACCTTCACCGGCATCTGCATTCCGGCGCCACCCTCCAGGGTCGGTCCCGCGTGCGCCTTCGAGGGATCGTCGTACTCCACCACCATCCACTTCCGCTGCGGCGAGATCTCCACCAGGCGCAGCGTATCCGGCGTCCGCAACCAGGGCGTCCATTGCAGCGAAGGCCCCAGCAGGTAAAGCGTGTTCCCGATGCGCAGCAGGAACCTGCCGCCGGTAAACGGCCACAGGTAGGGCTCGCGGTCGCGCAGCCGCCACTGTGCCTGCTTCAGCACCTGTCCCGTGTGCGCATCCAGGACGACGGCGCGAATCTCCTGGTCTCCGCCCTGGTCGCCGGGCAGACGCTTCATCAGCCCAGACGTCTGGAAGGTAAACAGCAGGCGGTCGTCGTCGAAGAACCCCATTGCCGCCGAGGAAAGCCGGTAAGTGATGTAAAAGGCTCCCGGTGGCAGATACCCCAAAGGCGCCACCGGAATCCGCAGCGTGGGCTTCAGTTCCGCCGCGGGCACCGCTTTTTCGGCGCAGGCCATCCTCCCGGCCAGCACTGCCGCCGCCATCAGCCCTGCCCTGACGAGTACTTTTGCCTGCCGACGCATTTCCAAAGCCCTGCTGCCATTTTCCGCACGCCGCGCTCCGAAGGGCAACACCAAGCCGGAATCGCTTCCGATTTGACGTACTGCCGCATTGTGCGTATAAAACTGGGTTCTAAAGGACTGTCGCACGTATTCATCTCCGCGAGCAGCCTGATGGGGACGAAAATCTTTATGGCTCGAATGCACGAAGCACGGGAAACGGCGGCGCCGCGCCGCGCACGGACCGCAGCCGTCAAGGCCCGCAGCACTGGCGGCGATGCGCAGCCGCGCCTGCTCCAGGAATACCAAAATGCCCTGCAGCTCATGCAGGACAATAAGTTCGAGAAGGCGCGCGCGCTCTTCGAGAAGATCCTGCGCGACGCCTCTCCCGAGCTGGTGGAGCGGGTGCGCGTCTATCAGAGCGTCTGCGACCGCCGCAGCGCCCATTTCTCGCTCAGCTTCGCCACGCCGGAGGAACACTACGACTACGCGGTTTCACTGCTGAATGCCGGCAGCTTTGAGGATGCGCGCGACCAGTTCGATTCCATTCTCGCCGCCAGTCCCGACTCCGACTTCGGCCATTACGGCGTGGCTTTGCTCAACAGTATGACGGGACAAAATGAGGAGGCGCTGGAGCATCTGGCCCGCGCCATCCAACTGAATCCCAGCCTGCGCATTCAGGCGCGCACCGATCCCGATTTCATTGACATGGTCGACGATCCCCGCTTTACCGAGCTGCTCTATCCCGAAGTACCGTAGCTCCTCCGCCGGGGATTAAACTCAACAGAGCAGTTCGTTTGAACTCTGTGAGCGTTTCTGTGCCGACATCCACGGCCCCGGCCGTTCGTCCTCCGGATACGGCCCCTGCGGCTCCATCCGCGCTGCGCGTGGTCGCCCTTGGCGGAGGCACCGGCCTCTCGACCCTGCTGCGCGGCCTCAAACACCGCGTCCCGCACGGAGCCGGCCTGCTGGAAGTCCCGGCACGCGCTCCGCTGATCGCCGATCTGACCGCTGTAGTCACGGTGACCGACGACGGCGGTTCCAGCGGGCGCCTGCGCCGCGACTTCAACATGCTGCCGCCGGGCGACCTGCGCAACTGCATGGTCGCGCTCTCCGAAGACGAGCACCTCATCTCGCGGCTGTTCCGGCATCGCTTCGGCAGCAGCGGCGAACTGGCCGGCCACAACTTCGGCAATCTGTTCATCGCTGCCCTCACGGAGATGACCGGCGACTTCGCCCTCGCCATCCGCCTCGCGGCGGAAATCCTTGCCACGCGCGGCCACATCCTGCCCGCGACGAAGGCGAACGTCACCCTGGCAGCGCGCATGGAAGACGGCTCCATCGTCCGCGGCGAGACCAGCATCACCGCCAGCCGCCAGCGCATTGTCGAGCTGATGCTCGAGCCAGCCGACCCTCCGCCGCCCCCGGAGACGCTGGATGCCATCGCCTCCGCCGACCTGATCACAGTCGGCCCTGGCTCGCTCTACACCAGCATCGTCACCAATCTGCTGGTGCGCGGCATCCCGGAAGCGCTGGGCGCGGCCCGCGCTACGCGCGTTTTCATCTGCAATCTGATGACCCAGGCCAACGAAAGCCTGCATCTGACGGCTTCGCAGCACATTGAGCGCATCTACGAGCATGCCGGCCGGCCCATTTTCGACTACGCGCTGGTGAATACCGCGCCGGTCTCCCGGGCGCTGCGCGAACGCTACGCAGCCCAGGGCGCCGAGGTCACCATCGCCGACGTGGATTGCATCGAGGCGATGGGCATTCGCTGCGTCACGGGCGACTTTGCCGCCGAAGGCGACGTGCTGCGCCATGCCGCCGATCGTGTGACGGACACGCTGCTTGCGCTGCCGATCCGTTCGGCCAGCTAACCCTGGTTCCCGGTCTTCTTCAACTGGCCGCACGCGGCATAGATGTCCCGGCCGCGCGGACGGCGCACAAATGCCGGAATATCCGCGGCGCGCAGGCGCTGCTGGAAGGCATCGACCGCCGCAGAATCCGGCGTGGCAAACGGCACACCCGGTCCGGGATTCCAGGCGATCAGGTTCACCCTGGCCGGGAAATTCGCTCGCCGCACCAGCTTCACGACTTCGTCCGCGTGCTGCGGCTGGTCGTTCACCCCGCCCAGCAGCACGTACTCGAAGGTCACCCGCTCGCGCGAGCGCAGAGGCACCTTCCGCACCGCGTCGATCACGTCCGCGATCGCCCACTTGCGCGTAATCGGCATGATATCCTCGCGGATCGCGTCGTTCGGCGCATTCAGCGAGATTGCCAGCCGCGGACGCACCGGCTCCCCGGCGAAACGCAGGATGCCAGGCACAATCCCCGACGTCGAAACCGTCATCCGCGACTCCGGGATGCCCATCGGCCCGGCAAGTAGGCGCACGGCATCCATGAAGGCGTCATAGTTCAGGAACGGCTCGCCCATCCCCATAAAGACCAGGTTGATACGGTCGCGTCCTGGCTCGGCCTGCTGGCGGTTGAGCACCGCCGCGACCTGACCGGCGATCTCGCCGGCACTCAAATTGCGAATGATTCCGAGTTTCGCCGTCAGACAGAACTGGCAATTTACGGCGCAGCCGATCTGGCTGGAGGCGCAGATGGTCGCCCGCGTCCAGCTTCGGCCAGACGGAGCGCTGCCGGATTCGGATTCTGGCCCGGAATCGTCGTCCTCCGCCCCGTCGCCCTCCGGCATCCAGACCGTCTCAACCGTCTGTCCATCTGCGCAGGCGATCAGGTACCGCTCCGTGCCATCGACCGACCGAAAGGTCTCCACAATCTCCGGCAATCCCACCCGAAATCCGGCCGCCGCCACTTGTTCTCGCAGCTCTCTGGGCCAGGTTGTGACTTGGTCGAGGTTCGTGACTCTCTGCCCGTACAGTGCCGTTTCCAGTTGGCGAATGCGCCATGCCGGCAGCCGGAATTCCGCAAGCTTTTCTCTAAACTGCTGATTCTGAAGGCCAAAAAGTCCTTTAGCGCCGAGCCTTCCGCCAGCGTCTAAGATGGTGGTATCGAGTTTCCCGCCGGCAGTCATCCTGATTCCGAGCATAGCGCATCGAAAACCCGGCAGGGCCCTCTCCCGCAACCGCACAACCACCAATGACCAGCGAACGCAATATCCGGCGAACCGTCCTGCCCAGCGGTCTCATTGTGCTCACCGAGCGCATGGAGCATGTCCGCTCCGTGGCCATGGGCGTCTGGATGCGCGCCGGCTCCCGCCATGAGCTGCCGGAGCTGAACGGCATCTCGCACTTCGTCGAACACATGGTCTTTAAGGGGACGAAGTCCCGCTCGGCTCAGCGCATCGCCCGCGAAGTGGATGCCATTGGCGGCAATCTGGACGCCTTTACTGGAAAAGAGACCATCTGCTTCAACGTCAAGATCCTCGACGACCACGTTCCCACTGCGCTGGACGTGCTCTCGGACCTCGTTCTGAATCCTGTCTTTGCCACCGAGGAGATTGCCCGCGAGCGCGGCGTCATCCTCGAAGAGATCAAGATGGACGAGGACAATCCCGACACCCTGGTGCACGAGATTTTCACGCAGAATTTCTGGAAGGACCATCCGCTCGGCAAGCCGATCCTCGGCACGCGCGAGACGGTGAAGAGCTTCGAGCAGAACACGCTGCTGCGTTTCTTCGAACAGCGCTTCCTCGCCGGCAACATGGTATTCTCGGCCGCCGGCAATCTCGAGCACGATACCTTTGTCGAACTGGTCGAGAAACACTTCGGTTCGCTGGCCTCGGGCACGGTGTCGCGCGATGACGTCGCGCCCAACGTGACCCCGCGCATTCATCTGCGCAACAAAAAGTCTCTCGAGCAGGTTCAGC
>JASHRH010000053.1 GCA_030037475.1 Acidobacteriaceae bacterium | reverse complement strand
CTGAAGAACCGGCCGCGCCAGCAGAGAAGCGTCTGCCGTCATGGTGAAACCACAACGGCGGGGCGCCAGACAGGTCAGATTTCCAGGATCACCGGCATGATCAGCGGCCGGCGGCTGGTGTTTTTCTGGATGTACCGCTTCAGGTCGATCCGAATTTTTTCCTTGATCACGCCGTAGTCCGCCTTTTCCTCGTCGCTGGAGTTGTCAAGCGTCTGCGTGACGACCTGGCGCGCGCCCTCCATCAGTTCCGGCTCGCCCCCGACAAACCCGCGGCTCACCACCTCCGGCTGGCGCTCGACCTTGCCGCTGAGCTTATTGATGGTGAGGATCGGCAGGACGATACCGTCTTCGGAGAGATGACGGCGGTCGCGAATCACAAGGTCTTCGACCACGTCGGCGGTGGAACCGGAGTCGATGCAGACGCGTCCTGCCGTGACTTTGCCGGTTTTGCGGGCATCGTTGCGATCGATTTCAAGCACTTCGCCATTCTCAATCGTGAGCGCGAGGTCGACGACCCCAAGGCGCTGCGCGACTTCCGCGTGTTTCTTCAGGTGACGGTAGTCGCCGTGAATCGGAATGAAAAACTTCGGGCGCAGCAGGTTGATCATCAGCCGCTGCTCTTCCTGGCTGGCGTGGCCGCTCACGTGAATCAGCCCCGACGCGCCATCGTCGTAAATCACGTGAGCGTCGCGGCGGCAGAGGTGATCGATCACGCGGAAAATAGACTTCTCATTGCCGGGGATGACACGCGAGCTGAGAATCACCGTGTCGCCGGCGGCGATGCGCGCGTGCTTGTGGTTGTCCACCGCGGCGCGGCTGAGCGCGGACATCGGCTCGCCCTGCGTGCCGCTGATGAGAACCATGACCTCTTCCGGTGCGTGGTCGGCGATTTGACCGGGATGAATGAGCAGGCCCGGAGGAATCTCGATATAGCCAAGATCCTGGGCAATCTCCGAAGACTCCAGCATCGAGCGCCCCACGACAGCGACCTTGCGGCCGTGCACGCGGGCCAGCTCCATCGCGATGCGGATGCGGTAAATGGATGAGGAGAAGCAACTGAAGAAGAGCTTCTTCTTCGTGCGCGAGAAGATCTCGTCAAGGCGCGGTTTCACGGCCCATTCGCTGGGCGTATAGCCGGGTCGATCGACGTTGGTCGAATCCTGGAGCAGGCAGAGAACCCCGCGCTGCCCGTATTCGGCGAAGCGGTGAAGATCGAAGGCCTTGCCGTCGGGCGGCGAGAGGTCGATCTTGAAGTCGCCGGTGTGCACGACGATTCCCACCGGAGTTTCAATGGCGAGGGCCACGCAGTCCACCAGAGAATGCGTAACCCGGATCGGCTCGATGGTAAAGGCGCCAAGGGTGAAGCGAGCGCCGGGAGTGATCTCGATCAGCTCGGTGTCATCCAGCAGGGCATGCTCTTCGAGCTTCCCTTCGACGTAGGCGAGCGTGAACTCCGTCCCGTAGACGGGCACATTCAGTTCGGAAAGAATCCACGGCAGGCCGCCGATGTGGTCCTCGTGGCCGTGCGTCAGGATAATGGCACGGACCTTTTCCCTGTTCTCGACCAGGTACGAGATGTCCGGCACAACGATATCGACGCCGAGCAGCTCGGTTTCCGGGAACATGAGCCCCGCGTCGATCACGATGATGTCGTCCTTATAGCGGAGAGCCAGGCAGTTCATCCCGAACTCGCCGAGACCCCCCAGAGGAATGATTTGCAGTTTTGCGTCGGCCATGAAACCCCGCGTGTGGCCGCTCCGGCAGCCTTTTCAGGAAAGTGAGTGGAACGGTCCGGCTGGAAAGTTCTTTCTGATGCGGAAAGCGGATGCTGAAAAACGTTGGAGCAAAGGACAGAATACCAGCCGGGAACGGCGGGGCGCGTGCCCGCTTCCGGGCGGATCGGCAGACTCCTAATATTCGTTGGGCGCCGGAGTCGGGTAGTAGCCCTGCTTCGCGTTGACAAGCAGGTCTGGGATCCCTTCCACCCGCACTTCGATGTGCCGGTAATTGCCGCCGAGGGTGGGCCGATGGCTGATGTAGTCAATCGTGTAGGCGGTACGAACAGAAGCGGCAATTTGCGTGAAGGCGTTCTGGATGCCGTTTTCGCTGAACTCGTTCAGCACCTGCCCGCCGGTGGCCAATGCGTAGCGGGGCAGTAGGTCGTCCGGCTGGAGGAACGGAATCTTGCTGCGATCCAGATAGCCGATGCCCCACAGCGAGGCGTCGCCAACACCAGCTCCGTAGACGGAGATGTTATTGGTCAGCAGGTACTGGACGACTTCCTTGAAGCTGGCCTTGCTGCGCACATTGCGGCCGTCGCTGATGACATAGATGATGCGTCGCCGGCCGCGAGGCTGGCTGGCCAGTTGCTCGGCAGCGTAGAGGATGGCGTCATTGAGAGGGTGTGCTTCATGGGGCAAAACCAGAAACCCACCCATGTTGCCCTGCTGGGGCTCCAGAGTCGGGTCCGCAGGCTGGCCGTTGACCGTCGGCCCTGAGGCAAAGGGTCCGTCCACGATGGGAACGCCCATCTCCTGGCCCGGCTTCTGGGCCATGGCGAGAGCGTGGGGCAGCCGCGCGCCCTCGGCGCCGGTAAAGTCGGTCACCAGCTCTGGAGCGGTGCCGGCGTAGGTGATCACCGCCATGCTGTCGGCGGGCGTCAGCGATCCGGCAATGGCGGCAAGGCTCTGGTTCACTCTCTGCATCACGTCGGCAGGCAACGTGTCGTCGATGACTAAGGCGATGGAGAGGGGATACGCGTCCGCGCTGAAGAACGCGACTCGCTGGCGGACGCCATCCTCGTACACGCGGAAGCGCCACCAGGGCAAGCCGCCGATGAGCTGGTGGTGCTTGTTCATCACCGTCACCGGAACGTCCACGACGGTGGTGGTGACGTGGAATGTGGGGATGTGTTGTTCATCAGGCGTTTGTTCCGGGGCTTGTGCCGGGGTTTGGCCGGGCTTCAGCATGACCGGCGGTGTTTTCTGGAACTGATCCGGCGGCGGCGCGGGCTCCTTCGGGGCCTGCACCGTCTGTATGGTCCCGTTCTCCACGTGCGGAGCAGGCTGGCCGGCATTGGCCTCGCCGAGGCTCTGATCGTCGGGGACGCCGGTGCCCTTGCCAGGAACCACGTTGTTTTTCAGTTGAGAAAGCGGCGGAGACTTGGGTGCGGGCGCGTTCGGGACGGGTGCGTTTGGCGCGGCGGTCTGGGGATCGGCTTGCGATTGCGGAGTAGGCGCATTCGGGGTGCTCTGTTGCCCAAAAGCGATTCCCAGAAAAAGCAGCGAAAGCGCGCTGAACCCCGCCGCCCGCATAAAGCCCCTGATCCTTCCCGAAACCCGCAAGATACGCCTTTCGCCAGCCCGGAATCCGCCGGGCGCATCCATGGTGTTGAGATGCTCCGCCCCGGGCGACCGGGGCGTATTCTCAAGATTACCAGAGCTTCGGGCTGGCTGTTTGCTGTAACCCATGGTCAGGCTGGTCCGTCTAAGAGAGCATGGCTGTGCGCTGGCTGCGCTTGTTTCTGATACCGGCAATCCTGGCGGGCGTCGCTCTCCCTCTGACGTGGGGACAGGATGTTCCGTCACCCGACGCTCCGCCCGTCAGCACGGTACCGCCATCCGACGATGCTGCGCCGGCGCCGCTTCCCAAAGAGACCCTGCATGTCACCTCCAGCCTGGTCACCGAATACTTCACGGTGCGCGATAAGCACAACGCGCTGATCCCGAACCTGGCGAAGAGCGACTGCTCGGTATCGGACGACAATCAGCCGCAAAAGCTGGTGAGCTTTCATGCCCAGGCGGACCAGCCCCTGACGCTCGGCATCCTGATCGACACCAGTGGCAGCCAGCAATACGTCCTGCCCCTGGAACAGCAGTCGGCCGACGAGTTTCTGAGCCGGATCCTGCGCCTGAAGGATCAGGCGTTCGTGGTCAGCTTCGACATCGGCGTCCACCTGGAGCAGGACTTCACCGCCAACGTGCATGAGCTGGAGGCGGCGATCAACCACGTCGAGATCAACACCGGCGGAGGCAGCGGCCAGGGGGGAGTGCCGGGCATCGGCGAAGGGCCGATCCCCACCCAGGGCGCTCCCAAAGGAACGGTGCTGTACGATGCGGTCTTCGAAACGTCCACCCAGAAGATGAACGGACAGACGGGGCGCAAGGCGCTCATCCTGCTGACGGATGGGGAGGATGAAGGCAGCGACATGAAGATTGGCCAGGCGATTGCCGCCGCACAGAATGCCGACGCCATCGTCTACGTCATCCTGATCGCCGACCCCGCGTTCTATTACCAGCAGGGCTATGGTTTCCCGATGGGGTACTCAGGCGGAGCCGCCATGCACGACCTGACGCTGCCCACCGGCGGTCACGTCATCAACGTGGGGCACAATGGCAAGAGGCTGGAAGATGCCTTCGATGAGATCGAAGAGGAATTGCGGACGCAATACGAGGCGCAGTACGTTCCCACCACGCCGTTGAACGGCAGCTTCCATCCTGTGAATGTGGTCTGCCACGACCTGGACAATCCAAAGCTGAAGGTGCAGGCGCGCAAGGGCTACTTCTCCATTCCGAACAACGACAACGCGGAGTAGGAGCCCAAATTTCGGTACTGGTTCAGTTTGAGGCTGTTTTGAAGGGGCACGGCTTGAGCCGTGCCGCAAGTTGCTCTCCATGAGGGGGCTTCAGCCCCCGAGGGGTGGTTTCTTTCAAACTGACCCAATACCCAAATTTCTGGTCGTGTCTCGGTTTGAAGGGTACGGGCTTCAGCCCGTACGTTAAATGCCTAAAATAAAACCGGGCTTGAGCCGCTGAGAGATGTTTCCTGCTCTCAGCATTCATTTTTCCGCAAGCTGTTCGATCGCGCCGATAACTCAGGCAAAGAGACGGGCTTTATCGCCGGGTGCCGCACAACCTGGCCTGAGCGAGGGTGCCAGTGGCGACCAAGCCGAATGGCTCTGCCCGATTTTGCCAGATGTGGGAAAGCACGAACCTGCCTCGCTAACTGCCGCAGCGTCGTCAGGCGCGGCGTCTCAGGCGGCGGCGTCATGCGCGTGAAGGGGCAGCAGCCCCGCGCCCAGCAACCCGGCGTCGCTGAGCTGCGCGGGAGCAATATGCGTGCGGCCCGGCTGGAAAACGGCGGGATTGTCGGGCATCGACAAGCGGTAAACGTAGCTCATCTCGCGCACCGTCGCAAACATGCGCGGCGCAAAGAGCGGCCAGGCGGCTGCCGCGCCGCCTCCGAGAACGTACAGCGGCAGATCAAGAGCGTTAATCAGGTTGGCGAGCGAGAGGCCCAGCGCGCGGCCCATCTCATCGAAAACCTGGAGCGCCCGGGAATCGCCGGAAGCGGCGAGCTGCGCGATGCCCGAGGCAGTAAGCGGAGCGGTCGAGCCGTTGCCTTCGGCAGATCGCGGTCCGAGACCCAGTTGGCCGGCTCGTCGGACGATCGCCGTGGCCGAAGCGTACATTTCGAGGCATCCCCTCGCCCCGCAGGGACACAATGGGCCATTGGGATCAAGCGGCCCGTGGCCGGATTCGCCCGCCGCGCCCTGCATCCCGTGCCAGATGCGCCCTTCGAGGACGATGCCGCAGCCGACGCCCGTCCCCAGTGTCAACATGCAAAGGGAGTTAGAGGCGAAAGCCCGCCCCGCGCCGAGGAGGCATTCGCCATACGCGGCCAGATTGGCGTCGCAATCGACAGAGACGCAGCGACCCAGCCGGCGTTCCAGTTCTTCACGCAGATGGAGGCCGTCGAAGCCGGGGAGATTCGGCGGATGATGCAGGATGCCGGCCGGCAGCTCCAGCGGGCCAGGACTGCCGACCCCGATGCCGACCGGCTTCGCGCCTTGCTGCCGTTCGAGAAGTGTCTGGATGGATGCGACCATGTCGTCCAGGACGGCATGAGGGCCGGCGCCAAGGCGCGTGGGCTGGCTGATGGGGTCAGGAAGCCTGCCTTCGGGCGTGACAGCGGCGACGCGGAGATTGGTGCCGCCTAAATCGACGCCGATAGCAAAGGCTGGCATGGCAAATGGAATCTCCATCATACGCCGCACCGCCAGCCGCTCCGAGACAATCTGATGACAATCTGATATCGATACCGCGGCAAGGAGAGCACAGGGTTTCCGGCCCCGGATT
>JASHRH010000052.1 GCA_030037475.1 Acidobacteriaceae bacterium | reverse complement strand
CAAAGCGCGCCATCCACAACCGCCGTCCGCCCACGTCGCTGTTGCCGAAGGCGAAGCCAGTGAATAGCTGTCCGGTCTTGCCATCGCGGCGATTGGGCACGTTGACGGTGTTTTCCGCGCTCGCCACCATGCACCACATGTCCCGGTCGGACTGGTAGAACGTCGTGTCACGAACGTTCGACGGGTCAAATGAATCAGGACGCGCGATCAGCGCCGGATTCTTGTACTTGCCTGTCAGTCCATCGCCGAACACCTCGCGCAGCGCCTGCCATACGCGCGCATCCCAAATGCGCCCGTAGTTCGGCCCCGTGACCGAGTGCAGCTCCGCCGGGCCACCATTCTTGTAGAGCGACACGCCCAGGTCCATGCTCTCGCGTGTGACCTTCAGCCCGTAGTTCAAACAGTCCGCGGTCATTTCCGCCGGCAGCGTGCGCAGATAATCGGCCGGCGCATCGATACGCGAGCAGAGCTGCCCGAATGCCCAATGCGTCGGCAGGGCGGGCACGCCGGATGGCCCCTTGATGACGAGCTGGCCAATGTCCACGTCAGCGCTTAGCGAGCGGCTGGCGAGCACCTTGGAGGCGCTATGGTGCATGCGGTGGTCGGCTTGCGCTAGCGCGGCATCGATTGAGGGGAAGCATTGATCGGCAGGGCGGGTACGCCACTGCGCATTAGCAGAATTTGCATCGAATGACATGATCTGTACTCCTCGTGCTGCGATCCGCCGCAGCGTGCGTGTAGAGCTACTATGCTCTGAACGGCACTCTACCCGATCGGCAGAATGCCGTGCGCAGCATGTGACTTAACTCACCCAACCTGCAAAACGCGCTTCGGCTGCCTCACGCGTCTTGTGCGTTGAGCCATAAACGAATCCGTTCTCATCCTCGCGCAGCAGAAACCAATCGCCGCAAAAAAGCGCGAACGCGGTAGCTTCTTCTGCGCTAATTTGAAATAACGCAGCTAGCACTAGGGATTCTTCACTCTGCAGATCCTCCCCGTCGCCATCGAGCATGCATTCGTAAAAATATTCTGTCTCCGGCCCTTCGCCTTCAAATTTACCGGGGCGATTATGCGCTGTGTACTTGGAAGTATCGATTGTCATAGGTGGCTCCTTAAAACTCTATTAACGTTTTCGAGCGATGCTCGGGCGTGAACCAGTCGTCAACGCGCGTGCCGGGAGGCAACATCGTCGCGTGCTGTTTGGGCGAACGTGGTAGCTCAGGCGCCGCGTTCGGTATGGCGTCGGCTTGGGCATTCACCTGATCGAGAATGCGCTGTACAGCGCGCTCGCGCGCCATGAGAGCATCGAATCGTTTACTCATATCGCCTCTCCCGCTATCGCTCATCAAGTGAGCGTGTATCGATGATAGTACGCGCCAGGATTCGCGAGCGTGATGAACTTCACAAATCTTTTCACTCGTGCTGACCGGGTCGCGTGTCACACCCAAGAACATGCACGGCGTGTGCCAGCGGTAAGTTGCTGATTGGTGGTTGCGCAACGCGGAAATAATGGACGCGCAGCGGCAGAAAGTGACGTGAAAGAGTGGCGGTTCTTGCCGGCGGTGACAATTCGGTGAAAGCGTCACGGGAAGCGGAACAAGCGGAACAATTTGCAATGCTGCTGTGCGGTAATTAGGTATTTTCGTCTGCCCGAGGGCTCGATCAGGAAATAACCGGAATTAGGGCGAAATGTGTGCCGCTTGTGTGCCACTTGTGCGGTGCAGCAACGACAACGCAGAATCAATGAGTTAGAGAGCGCCGGACGCTTGTGATGCTTGTTCCGCTTTGGGTCCTACTTTCAACCTATAAACACTACCTGCACCGCAACATATTCCCTTTTATTGCACTGCAATAAGGTTAATAGACGAATAGTAGGAGATAAGCGGAACAAGCGGAACAAGCGGCACAGGCTCTGCAACAAATCCGCCTCCGGCGCCATCATTTGGTGTTTAACACTTCACATATCTTGACATTCTTGACACTCGGCCGAGTGTCAAGATCTGGCATAACGCGGCTCGGGAGATCCCCCGCGCCGATGGCGCCTGGATCTTGGATGGTACGTGGAGCGGGTAAGGGGGTGCCCACCCCGGAGTACTATGCGGTTTGCAGTTCCTTGCGCCCGAGCAGCACGCGCTAGTGAGCCCCACCACAATGCATCACATTTATGCGCGAAGCGGTTCCCGATTTGTATGCAAAAACACGCCGTTTTTGTCGAAATATGCCTGTGAGCAAACCGCTACTCGTGTAAAGAATTGTGAAGCCCTTGACACCCGACACGCGATTTGCCATATTCACTGCCGCCCCCGCCCCGCCAGGCGTTGGGCTGGCCGAGGCCCCGCCCGCGGCTGGCCCGGGCTGGCGCCGCGCGGCGGGGGTGCCTACACTACCGGTATGCCATCATCCCGTGACATGCCCCTGGACGCCGCCGCACGCGAGTTGCAGCACGAAGCGCTCGACGTGACGGCGGCCATCATGCGCTCTCCCGGCGAGCTGGCGAAGGATCGCCTCGCCGCGGCAAAGGAGATCATGAACCGCGGCTCGGGAATGCCAACATCCACCGTACTGCACATCCCCGTGCAGCGCGCGGTCAAGGAAGCTTTGGCCGATATGACTGACGAGCAACTTGCCGAACGCTTGAATCGCGCAACGCTAAACCCGCGCGCACTTGCTGTCATCGCCGAAGATGCCACCCCCATAGACCCGCTGCTCGCATGAGTGTGGTCACGGACGATCTCATCGCGTATGAAGTACGCCGCCGCTCGTGGGCGCGTGCGTCGATTGAAGGGCTCGTCAACGCCATAGAGATTCCGCGCGTACCTTCGGCGCCGTTCGATCCCGAGCACCCGGACGTGATTGCGCCCATCGAGACGAAACTCGCGCAACATCATCAACTCATGTGCGCAGCTTTGCAGCGCGCGTACACGACACCGAACTACCGGCTGATGATTTTCACCCCTCCCGGGGCGGCCAAGAGTACCTATGGCAGCGTTGTCGGCCCTACGTGGCTCATGGGGAAGAAGCCGGGCACGGAAGTTGTCGTGCTCGGATACGACTCGGATCTACCGATGCAGCACTCGCGCCGGGCGCGAGCTATCGTGCGTGATCCGGCATACCGGGCGCTCTGGCCCGAGCGACCGGTGCTCTCGAACGACAAGGGTGCGCAGGATAACTGGCAGCTCACTAACGGCAGCTCCATGATCGCAGCCGGCATTCTCGCGGGCGTCACGGGGTATCGTGCGCATCTGATCGACATCGACGATCCGGTGAAAAACCGCGAGCAAGCGGACAGCCGTACCGAGCAAGACAAGCGGTTCGATGAGTACAACGACACGGTGTCCACGCGACTGTACCCCGGCGGCAGCGTCGTCTTGACGCAGACCCGCTGGTCGGAGTTGGACATCAGCTCGCGCCTGCTGCCCGAGGACTACGACGGGGAGAGTGGATTGATCCTCTGCCGTGATGGGCAACTCTGGGAAGTGCTCAATATCCCGGCCAAGGCGCGGCGGGCGGATGATCCACTCGGACGCAAGATCGGCGAGTACTTGTGGCCGGAGTGGTTCAAGCCCGGACATTGGGACAAGTGGGAGAAGAATCCGCTCGCGCTACGCTCGTGGGAGGCGCTGTGCCAGCAGAATCCCGTGCCGCGCGAGGGCATCAATTTCAGCGAAGGCGATTTCCTGTGGTACGACCCCGATCTGCAGCCCTCGGATGCAGGCGAGGATGGCGTGCTGCCGCACTCGCTGCACTTCTACGGCGCGAGCGACTACGCAACGATGGAAGGGCGCGGAGACTTCACCGAGCACGGCGTCGGGGGCGTGGATTGGAAAGGCGACATCTGGCTCACCGACTGGTGGTACGGGCAGAAAGAGACCGACGTATCCATCGAGCACTTCGTGCGGCTCGTGCGCCAGTGGCGCCCGCGACGGTGGGGGCACGAGGGCGGCGTCATCGACCACGCTATCGGGCCGGCCGTGCGGCGCACGATGCGCGAGAAGAACGCCTTCACCATGCTGATCGCGATGCCCTCGATCTCGGACAAGGCGGCGAAGTTGCTTTCGTTCAACGCTCGTGCTAAAGCGCATACGATTCATCTGCCGCTGCGGCGTGAATGGGCGCGCCGATTGGTCGCGCAACTCATTAAATTTCCTGCAGTTGCGCATGACGATGCCGCGGACGTGTGCGGTTTGCTGGGCCGCATGGTTGACCAGATGGTCGATGCCGAGAGACCATTGCCTCCGGAGCGCCAGTTCTTGACGCCGTTCACCGAACGGTGGTTTACTGCCCATGACGAAGCCGACCGAGTCAAGCCTCGCTATACGTCCAGGGGATAATACTGATGGCACTGTTTCATCGTCCGATTCCAGGTCCGATTGCGCACGCGCTTCCGGTTCATGCTTCGCGCAATCCGACGACTGCTCCTTCAGCCGCGGCAGCGGCTCCGGCG
>JASHRH010000051.1 GCA_030037475.1 Acidobacteriaceae bacterium | reverse complement strand
GTGATGTGGAATACCGGGTTCAAAAAACCTTCGGACGGGAAGAAGGCGGCAATGCCCGTCTCGATGTGATTCTCGATTTGCCGGACAACCGGCACCTGGTGATCGATTCAAAGGTCAGCCTGAATGATTACCGCGAGTATTGCAACTCTGATGACGAGGATTTGCGAAAGCAGGCGCTGAAACGGCATCTGGCCTCTGTCCGCAATCACGTGAAAGGGCTCTCAGAGCGCGACTACCAAAATCTCTATGAACTGTCGTCGCTGGACTTCGTGTTGATGTTTGTGGCGATTGAACCAGCGTTCATGCTGGCGATTGCCAGCGATGACCACCTCTGGCAGGATGCGTGGGACAAGAACGTTCTCTTGGTGAGTCCCAGTGGGCTTCTCTGTGTGGTGCGGACTGTAGCGCAGCTATGGCGCCAGGAGCGGCAGACTCGCAACGTACAGGAAATAGCAAAGCGGGGAAGATTGCTCTACGACAAGTTCCGAGGATTTACGGAAGATTTGATTGAAGTTGGCGAAAAACTTGCCGGCGCTCGAGTGGCATACGATTCCGCATATGAAAAGCTGGCGCGGGCGCCGGGCAATCTGGTTTCGCAGGCAGACAAACTGACTAAGCTGGGCATCAAGCCAACTAAGGCCCTGCCTCTTGCTTTGGTAGAACCAGCCATGGACGCGGAAGATCCCCTGGAAATGGCTGCGTCGGCTGGCAGCGTTTTCAGCCAAGAACCCGACTGAGCTGCCGATCCCTACTCTTCCGACGTTTTCGGCCTGGCGCCGGCAGGTATGCGGAAGTGCTTCGCGTTCGCAGGAGGCGTGGAGGCCAGCGTCAGGTCCTCGCCTTTGCGCAGCTCCAGGTCGCCGTGCTCGGCGTGAAGCTGTAGCTGGACGCCACCGCGGCCCACCGTGCCTTCGAGCGTCTGCTCGCCGCCTTCGGTGGTGATCTTCAGCGGGAAATCGGTGCGGATCGATTCGTCGCTGCTGGCGCTGCCGGTCACGCTGAAACCGGCGCTCTCCGGCATGGTCACCACCACGTCGCCGGTGCGGTCGGTCACCTGCACGTTGCCCAGCGGCGCGGCGGTCACCAGATTCACGTCGCCGTCGCTGTCCTCGATGTTCGTGTCACCGGCGATCTGGGTCAGCTCAATGTCCTTGGACCTGGCCGAGATCTGCACCGGCCCGGAAGCCTTGCTCACATTCAGGTCGCCGCTGTCGAGCGTGAGCGCGCCTTCGAGGTGCGGGATGTCCAGCGAAGTCTGGCTCGAGTGGTAGTGAACGGCGCCGCCGATCTGCTCCAGGTGAATGTCGCCGTAGAAATCCCCGTTCATTGCCGCCGAGCCCTGAATTTCCGACAACGTCACGTCATTGCCGGTGCCATCCACCAGCACGCGGCCCTGCACGGCATGCGCGGAGAAGTCGCCATGGTTCATGTGCGCCTGCGCATCGCCGCCGATGTCATCCAGCTTCACGTCGCCGTGGCTGGCGGTCACTTCCAGGCCGGTCAGCCCGTCGGCCGTCACATCGCCGTGGCTGGCGGTAACGTTGACGAACGCGGCTGCGGGCATCTGCACGGTCAGATCGACACCCGCACCATCCTTCTCCGGCACGGTGATGACAGCTCCGCCGGACGAGAGATCAACCTTCGGTCTCAGCTCGTCGAAGATGCGCTGCGCGTCCGCGTCGGAGTTGCGATGCACGACTTCATGCGCGCTGATGTGCAGTTGGCCGTCAGCCGACGTGCCCAGGGTGACATCGCCGTGCGGATTATTGATCGTCACGGTAGGCTTCGCGCTCGCAAGGACGTAGCTCATCTGCAAGTCCTTGTCGTGCTCGGGACCCATCCAGCTGAAGAAGTCGTTATCTCCATCGAACTGCCAGGAGAACGGACCGATGGGGCGGCCATTGCGCGAAATCCAGCCGAGAAAGATGAGCAGGATGACCAACCAGACCAATCCGCCGACTGGCCGATGGCCCAGTCCAGGCCGACTCCACTCGAGCAGATACTCCAGCAGCAGCAGCCCGCCGAGACCAATCAGCAGCACCGGCCACCAGTGGGCATACCATCCCCAGAAATCGGAGCGATCAAGCTGCCCGGTTTCCATCAGCAGCGCGATCACGCCGATGGCGAGCAGGATCACGGGGCCGACGAAGGTGGGTCGGCGCCATCCTCGCCAGTAGCTGCGATAATACTGCCGCTGCGCGTGCCACTGCGCCTTAGCCTGACGGCGCGCCGCTTTGGCGGCCCAGCGCGCCTGTTTGGCCTGCCAGCGCGGATCCGGAGAATATGGAGGCGTGCTCATCGTTACCTCCCTTCGTCGCCGTTCGAGGGAACGATGGCCGTGGTTGTCGGTCCTGTGGGTCCGGAAGATGATCCCGGAGGCATGCCGTAGCCCGATCCCGGAGGCGGTGGATAGCCGGGATACGGTGGGGGAACCGGGGGTGGATTCTGCGCCAGCACCGCGTTCTCAGTCAGCTTGAGAATGCCCCAGGCGATGATGTACAGAGGCCAGCTCTTGTCGTAGCCGATCCCGGTGTACTCGTTCAGAATGGCCGTCACTCCAAAGACCAGCAGCATGATCGGCCAGAACATGCGGCGCAGCAGCATATATTGGTTCATTGCTCACCTCCGGCGGGCGGCTGAGTGGGACCGCCGTTGTGGTTCTCTGGCGTCACCCGGGGCGGCGGCGTGTGTGAGGGGAAAGAGAAACACGCTCCACCGCAGCCGCGCAGCACGAGCCAGACCGCGATGGCGATCACCACAAATGGCCATCCGTGGTTGATCCAGCCGAAGCTGAAAAAACCCAGCGTATTGAACAGGAACAGCATGCCCAGCAGAATCAGGATGATGGCCCCGATCGGCTCCCGGCGGGCGCGCTCCAGTTCCATCTCA
Organism: Acidobacteriaceae bacterium; assembly: GCA_030037475.1. Classification (GTDB taxonomy): domain Bacteria; phylum Acidobacteriota; class Terriglobia; order Terriglobales; family Acidobacteriaceae; genus Palsa-343. The sequence continues at coordinate 2,351 of JASHRH010000051.1, read as the reverse complement.
GGAGGAGGCGGCGGGGGAACAGGCCCGGTCCATGCCCCTGGAGGAGGAGGAGGCGCATAGCCGGCACCCGGAACAAAGCCAGTCCCTGGGACAAAGCCCGAAGCTGCCGGTCCTGCACCCCAGTTCGGCGGTGGGGGTGGAGGCGGCGGATACGCCGCACGCGCGGATTCCTCGTGAATGCGCTGGCGCAGGTGCTCGCCCCATTGCCCGGCCTGCTGACCCCAGGCCCTGGCATGCTGCTCGACTTCACGGCCGAAGGCTTCCGCCTGGCGGCCGAATTGCTCCGCCCAGTCTCTGGGAGGCGGCGGCGCAGCACCCGGTGCGCCCGGAGGAGTCACGGGAGGAACGCCCGCCGGAGGCGCGCCACGCTGAGCCGCTCGCCCGGCCAGCACATCGCCCAGCTCGTTCAGGCCGAACGGATCGGGCACCGGCAGTCCGTCACGGCGGGCTTTCGCCGTCTGATGCGCGTCGAAAACCTGGTAGAGGACCCAGAAGGCCACCAGCAGCCCGAAGAACCAGAAGTGGCCCGACAGACCGACGAGCACAACGAAGACGATCACGTGCACGAGGGCCTTGATGTACTGGCCGTTGTACATGGCGCCGACGCCGGGGATGAAGCCCAGCAGCGTCGCCAGGCCTGGACTCGGACCCATCGACAGCGGAGGAACTCCGGGCGCTGCCGGGATCCGCACCGCCAGGCACGGCTCGCAGAAAACACTGTCACCAACGGTGCGCGCGCAGGCGCTGCACAGTCCTTTTCCGCAGTTCTGGCAATAGGCGGTTGCCGCCGCTTCGGGATGATTTGCGCAGTTCATGCCAGGCTCCTTCCGTCGCACCCGGCGATCTCAGCTTGCCGCCGCGGCCCGGCTGTTTCAGATTGGGGGAAATTCAAAAGACTCGCCTCTGTTTGGTTTGCTGTCTTGCCATTCGCTGTCTGCGAAAGCTCTGTTCTGAGCTCCGCGTCCTTCGTTTCGATCGCCGGACTCATCCTGCCGGCCCGGGCGTGTGCTTGCACCACCGCGCCCGGCGCGGGCCTCAGGAGTCCGTCGTTGCCGTTGCCTGGCTTCGCGGGCGCGCTCTTCTGCTGGTGCGGCGTGGCTGGCGTGGTGTCGACATCACGGCGCAGCTCACGCATGCGCGACTCCAACTGATAGACAAATCGCAGATTGTTGTAGAACTTCACCACCGAGCCCTGCGCTCCGTAGAACTGCCGCGAGAGAGCGCCACCGATGCTGGAGGGACGCAGATCGGACACGCGCAGGTTCGAGAGCTTGATTCCGGCCAGGTTGAGCGTGAGCGCGATGGAGAAGAAGGCCATCGCCACTGTCATCAGCAGGCGCATCTCGTGGAAATTGCGCCGCCACGGCACGGCCGCGGCCACCGCGCCGGTACCCTGTCCGGCTCCGGCGAGCAGCGGAACGGGGACAGCTCCCGCGCCGACGGTCTTGTCGAGAATCCGGCTGACCAGATTCGCCGGAACCTGCGGCTCGGTCTGCAGGTAGCCGAGCCACTCGCGGCCCTGTCGCACATGAGCCAGCAGATCGGCGCAGGCCGGGCATCCGGCGCTGTGCGCTGCAAACGTCTCTGCCTGCGCGGGAGCCAGATGCCCATCCAAGGCGTCCGTCAACAGCAGCTCCCATTCCTCGCAGCGGAGACCGCCGGGATTTCCCTCCGGCTTTTGTCCGAATTTGCTCTGCTCCGCCATCGCTAAACCACCTGCCCTTTATTACGCTCCAGCAAACGGGCGAGTTCCGCCCGTCCCCGGCTAATCCGCGACTTCACGGTACCTTCGGGTATGCGCAGCACCTGGGCGATTTCCTTATAGTCGAGGTCCTGCAAGTCCCGCAAAATCACCGCTTCGCGCAGCTCAGGAGAAATCCGGGTCAGCGCTTCCTGCACCATTTTCTCCAGTTCCCTGCGCACCGCGCGGTCGTGTTGCGTCGGCGCCTGGTCCGCCAGCCGGTCGCTCATCGGCAGCGCATCGCCGTCGCCCTCCCATCCGGCATCCATGGAATCCGTGACGCGCTGCGCTCGCGAGCGGCGGAAGTGATCCACCAGCAGATTGCGGGTCATGGTGGTGATCCAGGTCTGGAAGGTGCCGCGCGCCAGGTCGAAGGCGGCGAGATTGCCGTACACCTTCAGGAAAACTTCCTGGGTCAGGTCCTCCGCATCCGCCGCCGAGCCGGTAAAGCGATAGCAAAGCCCGTACACGCGCCGGTGGTGCGCCTTCACCAGCTCCGTCCATGCAAAGGAATCGCCTTTCAGGCACCGCTCCACCAGGATGGACCACTCGGATTCCAGGGATTTCTCCTGAACTCGGTCTGCGGCCCGGTCTGCCGTCCGTTCCGCAG
>JASHRH010000050.1 GCA_030037475.1 Acidobacteriaceae bacterium | reverse complement strand
GGCGGCGAGCAGAACGCGCCGCTGGGCCGCGCCGTCATCGGAGGCCTGTTGTTCGCCACCGTGTCGACGCTGTTCTTTGTGCCAACTGTTTTCAGCGTGCTGCACGGACGGCGAGAGCGCCAGCGCAGCGAGCGCGAGTCGCAGCGGCAACAGGTTGTGGCGGGGAGCGAAGCATGAACGAGCCGATCCAAAATGCTGAGAGCGAGCCGATGTCCGGGCGCAAAGCCCTGGTGTTTGCCGCGCTGATCATCGTCATCGCCGTGGTGGTTGCGGTGGCGGGCATTCTGCCGCGCGTGCACGCGCAGAAAGGCCTGCAGCAGCACACGGACGAGCTGGCGCTGGCGAACGTCGTGGTGAAGAAACCGCAGATAGGCGAGCCGAGCGAGGAACTGGTGCTGCCCGGCAACATGTTTGCCTACGTGGATTCGCCGATTTACGCGCGCACCGACGGGTATCTGGAGAAATGGTATTTCGACATTGGGGCGCACGTGCGCAAGGGGCAGCTGCTGGCGGTCATCGCCAGCCCCGAAGTGGATCAGCAACTGGCGCAGGCGAAGGCCGATCTGGCGACGGCGGAGGCCAATGCTTCATATGCCGGCATGGAAGCTAAACGCTACACAAAACTGCTGCGTGGCAACGCGGTGACTGCCGAGGAGACACAGAATTACATGACCCAGGCGGCCTCCACCAACATGCAGGTGAAGTCGGCGGAAGCGAATGTGCAGCGCCTGGAGGAGCTGGTTGGTTTCGAGAAGGTGTATGCGCCCTTCACCGGCACGATCACGGCGCGCGACGTGGACACCGGAACGCTGATCAACGCAGGAGCAGACTCGGCTGGCGGACACGAGATGTTCCACATGGACGACGAGCGCGTGATGCGCGTGTATGTGAACGTGCCGCAGATCGATTCGCCGATGTGCGGGCCGGGCACGCAGGCCGATTTGACGCTGGAGCAGTATCCGGGGCGGCGCTTTCACGGGAAGGTCGCGCGGACGGCGCGGGCCATCGATCCGGCTTCGCGCACGCTGCTGGTGGAAGTGGACGTGCCCAATCCCAATAGGTTGCTGGTCCCCGGCGATTACACGCAGGTGCACTTCCGGCTGAACGTGGCGCGGCCGATGCTGATGATTCCCGCCTCCACGCTTCTCTTTCGGCAGCAGGGGCTGCAGGTGGCGACGGTGGTGAACGGTAATACCGCAAAGCTGGTGGCGATCACCATCGGGCAGGACGACGGTCGCGTGGTGCAGGTGACCCAGGGTCTGACGCCGGACGATGAGGTGATTCAGAACCCGCCCGACTCCATCATCAGCGGCGAAAAAGTGCGGGTGGTGTTGCCGAATCCCGAGGGCGGAATTCCTGGAGCACCGCCGGAGCCGAGCGCAGGCCACGCGGGCCCGGAGGAGGGCAGCCGGTGAAAGTTTTTCGCGCGGCAGAGGCCGGCGCATGCGCGCTGCTCCTGTGCCTGGCTGGCTGCACGGTGGGCCCGAAGTATCGCGCGCCTTCGGCCCCGGCAGCGCTGGCATGGAAGGAGAACGCAACTCCTCCGCCGAATCCGCCCAACGGAAACTGGAAGCAGGCCAGACCGAACGATGGCATGCTGCGGGGCGCGTGGTGGGAGATGTACGGCGATCCTGAACTCAGCGCGCTGGAGCAAAAGGTGAAGGTGTCGAACCAGACGCTGCGCGCGGCGATGGAACAGTATTTCCAGGCGCGCGAGCAGGTGCGGGTGGCGCGCTCCCAGTATTACCCCACGCTGACGGCGGGGCCGTCGATCAGCCGAACGCGCGAATCGAATAACCAGGCGAACACGGTCGCAGGCGTGACCAACTACCAGTACAACACCTTCAGCGTGGCTGGGCAGGCGCAGTGGGAGCCGGATCTGTGGGGACAGGTACGGCGGACGGTGGAGGCGAGCCGGGTGAATGCGCAGGCTTCCGCTGCCGAACTGGCGAATGTGGAACTGAGCCTGCGCGCGGAGCTGGCGTCGGATTATTTCGAGCTGCGCGGCCTCGACACACAGAAGCAGTTGCTGGACAACACGGTGAAGTCCTATGCCGATTCTCTGAAGCTGACGAAGATCCGCTTCCACGGCGGCGTGGCGACGGAATCCGACGTGGCGCTGGCGCAGACGCAGCTGGATGCCACGCGCGCACAGGATATCGATGTGGGCGTGGCGCGCGCGCAGTACGAGCACGCCATCGCCACGCTGATCGGCGTGCCGGCGCCTGAGTTCACCTTGCCGCCGATGCCACTGAATGGGAACCCTCCGCGGATTCCGGCCGGCGTGCCGTCGCAACTGCTGGAACGGCGGCCGGACATCGCCGCGGCTGAGCGGCAGGTGGACGCGGCGAACGCGCAGATCGGCCTCGCGATAACGGCGTATTACCCCAGCATTTCGCTGACCGGCACAGGCGGGTTTCTGAGCGGGTCGGCGGGGACATGGGTTCAGGGGCCCAGCGAAATGTGGTCGCTGGGCGCTTCCGCAGTGGAACTGCTGTTCGATGCGGGAAGGCGGCATGCGCTGACGCAGCAGGCGCGCGACGCGTATCTGCAGCAGGTGGCGAATTACCGGCAGACGGTGCTGAGCGCCTTCCAGGACGTGGAAGACAATCTGGCGGCGCTGCGCATTCTGGATCAGGAAGCCGCAGCGCAGGCCGAGGCGGTTCAGGACGCGCAGCGGTCGCTGACGATCAGCACCCGCCAGTACAAAGGCGGCGTGGCAACGTACCTGCAGGTGCTGACCGCGCAGACGGCGCAACTGACCAGCGAACGCTCGCAGGCGGACATTACGGCGCGGCAGTTTGTGGCCAGCGTGCAGTTGATCCGCGCGCTCGGCGGCGGCTGGAATACCAGTCAACTGCCGAAGTTATGAGAGTGCATTGGGGTTAACCACTGGCTGAGGCGTCGCAATGGGCTGCGTGACGAAGACGCGGGTCGCCGTTCCGCCGTAAACGCTGTAGATGGCGAACTGGCGGTAGTTGTAACCGCGCAGCTCGAAGATCAGATCGCCGCGCCCGTTGCCCGTGGTGTCCACCGCATCGATGAGCCTCATGCGCGGCACCGCGTCGAGGCTGTTGCCGCTGGTCACCTGCTTCAGCAGCACCTGCGGGTTCCCATAGAAATCCGGCTGCGCGATGATGGTGACGTACTGCACAGGATCCGTGCCGGTGCGGGCGGAAAGCACCATCGTGGCTCCGCCGCTGAAGGTCAGGCCAAAGGCTCGGAACTGGACATCTTCCAGAGCCGGTGGTGCAGGCGGCGCAGCTTTGCGGCGCCGCGCGTTGCGGGCCGGCGTGGGTGCAGGAGCAGGCGGGGTCAGGGCTTGCTGGGCGATTTTCTCGAGGTCTGCCTGCATCTTGTCCGCATCGGCGGGATTGGCCCAGTTGAACGCATAGGACTCGGTATCCAGCGTGCGGCTGTCGGAGACGCCGGCAATCTGCTTCATGTCCGAGGGCATACCGAGGAGGGCTGCCGGTCCTTTCTCTGTCGCGTCCGGGTTGGCGTAAGAAAGCCGCGGACGGTCGGGATCGACGGGCGCCACATTCGCGGTTGGCTGGCTGGCGGCCGCGCCGCGGCGATGCAGGGTGGGGTGGTCGGCGTCATTCTCCGCTTCGCTGGCGGTCTGGGCGCCGTTGTCGGAGGTGGAATCGTTCGTGCTGCCGGAATCGTCGCTGGATGACCGGCGCTGCAGCGTGGGCGTGCCGGAACCTGAGGATGACGCAGCGGAGGCAGTCTGCTGATCGTCCTTTGGCACATGCGCAAAGTGCGGCTCGCCCGGATTGCCGCTGTTGCCGCCGCCGATGATCGGCGCCAGGTGCTTCATCGGCCGCAGCTTTGCCTCCACCGGAGGCGCCTGGTAATGGCCCACGCCGACCCACAGGCCGGCAATCTGCTCGGAGTCGCTGATATTGAAGAAGCCCTTCGACTTGCCATCGGACTCAAGCTCGTACTGCGTGCCGCCGAGGACGGCGAGGGGCGCAGGATCGGCCAGATACAACGCGCCCGGCTCATACTCCAGACCATCCCAGATGGCGAGAGGAATGAGGCGGCTGGCTGTGATGTGATCCAGCGTTCCGGTATACTCCAGCACCGAGGTGGCGCGCAGGTGCGGGCCGCTGGAGGGCGAATTGGGAGCGACGCGGCCAGGATACTGGCCCCAGGCGGGCAGCGCACAGGCCAGGACGGCGGCGCAGAGTCCCTCGAACATTCCGGATCGTGACATAATCCTCACTGCTATGCGGTCCCCGGAGCCGCTACACTGAAGTCGATGCGATCCATCAGGGAGCAGCGACACGGAAGACTCTAAAAAGGATGCAGTTTCCCTGGGGACCGCCGTAAGGAACCATCATACTGGCGCACGGTTGCGCCGAAGATGAGCTGTTCCCGAAGGAAATGCGATGAATCCCCACGACAAAGTCACCGATTTTGCGCTTCTGGACGACCAGGAGCAGACCGTGCACCTCTCCGATTTCGCCGGCAAGCCGGTGGTTCTGTTCTTCTTTCCCCGCGCCGATACGCCGGGATGCACCATCGAAGCGTGCGGCTTCCGCGATCAGTTCCAGAAGATCCGGAAGACCGGCGCGGTGGTGCTGGGCATCTCCCGCGACACGCCGCGGGCACAGCGGAAATTCCGGGAAAAGTACGACCTGCCGTATCCCCTCCTTGCTGATGTAGACGAAACCGTGTGCAAACAGTTTGGCGTGCTGAAGGAAAAGAACATGTACGGGAAGATGGTGATGGGCATCGAGAGAACCACGTTCGTGATCGGCCCGGATCAGCGGCTGCTGAAGGTCTTCCCGAAAGTGCGGCCGGAGGGTCACGCCGAAGAAGTGCTGGAGGCGCTGAAGGGACTGAAGTAAATGGCGCTCCCCGTCCTGCCGCGCGCGTTCTATTTTCATCCTCCCGATGTGGTGGCGCGGGCGCTGCTGGGCAAGGTGCTGGTGCGGCGTTACGAGGGCCGGCGGCTGGCGGGGCGCATTGTCGAAGCCGAGGCATACTGCGGCGTGGACGATCCGGCGGCGCATGCCTTTGCCGGAAAGACCGCGCGCAATGCGGTGCTCTTCGGGGCGCCGGGATTTGCCTACGTTTATTTCATTTACGGCATGCACTATTGCCTGAACCTGAGCTGCGAGCCGGAAGGGAAGGCAGGCTGCGTGCTGCTGCGCGCGCTGAAGCCACTGGAAGGCCTGGCGGCCATGGCTCGGCTGCGCGGCCTGGCGACAGACGCCGATCCGCGGCTGCTGGCATCGGGTCCGGGCCGGCTGTGTCAGGCGCTGGGCATCGCTCGAGAAACACACAACGGCCTGGAAGCGACAAGCCGGCGCAGCGGCCTGCATGTGGAGGACGACGGCTTTGTGCCTAAGGAGATCGCAGTCTCGCCGCGAGTGGGAATTCGCCGTGCGGCGGAACGGCCTCTGCGGTTCGCGATCGCGGGAAATCGCTTCGTCAGCGGATAGAATCGCTGTCGCTTCCGTCCCGTGGCTTGTGTAAGATTGCCCAAAGACCCGCAGTACGACCCCAGCGTTCAGGAAGACTGACCATGCAGAGCCGGTTATTTCTTACAGCAGTTCTATGCGCAGCCTTTGCCGCGGCCGCGGCGCCGACATTGAGTCAGCAGGCACCCACGCCCGGCGCAAGCCCTATGTACGCGCATCATTGGCCGAAGCCGACCAATCTGAAGGTGCTGCCGAAGGACACGTCGCCAGAGCAGCTCCACAAGATCATGGACGGCATTGCCGATTCTCTGGGCGTGCACTGCAGCTTCTGCCACGTCATGAACGAGCAGACGCATCACATGGATTTCGCGTCGGACGCGAAGCCGGACAAGAACATGGCGCGGATCATGATGCGGATGATGCAGGCCATCAACACGCAGTACCTGCCTCAGATTCACGATCCGGACGCGATGCCGGAGGACAAGCACGTAACCTGCGGGACCTGCCATCAGGGCCACCAAATGCCGCCGCATTTTGTGCCTCCGCCGGAGCATCATGGACCTCCAATGGCGAATATGCCCAGGCCCGGGTTGTGAGAAGCGGGCTGGCCGCTCCTCGGCACGGCTGAAGGCGTGCCCCTTCAAAACAACTCTTAATCAGAGTTTTCCTAAGGGATCAGCAGGTTATCGATGAGGCGCGCGGAGCCGACCCACGCAGCAACGGCCACGAGCGCACCATGGCGGGCATTGGGAAGATCTTCCAGCGTGTCAGGATCGACGATGCGGAGATAGTCGAGGCGAATGGCCGGTTCTTCGGCGAGAATGGCGCGACCGGCTTCGAGCAGAGAAGCCGAATCGAAAATTCCGGCCACGATGCGTTCCTCGATTCGGCACAGAGCGCGCGCGAGCGCCAGCGCGTGACCACGATCCTCCGGCGAAAGATAGCGGTTGCGGGAACTGAGCGCCAGGCCATCGGGGTCGCGCACGATGGGGCACACGATCAGCTCCAGAGGAAAGTTAAGGTCGCGGACCATGCGGCGCAGGATGGCGACCTGAGCTGCGTCCTTCTGGCCGAAGAAAGCTTTGTCCGGCGCGACGATATTGAACAGCCTGGCGACGACCGTGGCGACGCCGCGGAAGTGCCCTGGGCGGGACTGGCCGTCGAGTCGATCGGAGACGCCTTCGATTTCGACGACCGTGCAAAAACCCTCGGGATACATCTCCGCCGCCTCCGGGGCGAAGAGGAGATCGACGCCTTCGGATTCAAACAAAGCGCAATCGGCCTCGAAGGTGCGCGGGTACTGCGCGAAGTCCTCGCCGGAGGCGAACTGCGTGGGATTGATGAAGATGGTCGCCACGACTGCGTCGCAGGCGGCGCGCGCGGCGCGGACCAGCGAGATGTGGCCGGCGTGCAGAGCGCCCATGGTGGGCACGAGTCCCAGGCAGCGGGCATTGGCGCGCAGCGAGGCGACGGCGGCGCGTGCCTCCGGAATGGTGCGGGCGATGCGCATCAGCTGGCGCGTTCCGCGAGCGCGGCGGCGACTTCGCGCGGCAGGTGATAGCTTTCCGCATCGGCGGGGAAGGATCGAGTTTCAACGTCGCGCCGGTAGCCTTCGACAGCGGAACGGAAAAGCGCGGCGGCGTCGCCATAACGGCGGACGAATTTGGCCGGCGGCGAGAAGCTGAGGTTCACCAGATCGTGGAAGACAAGGATCTGGCCATCGCAATCGGGCCCGGCACCGATGCCGATGGTGGGGATGCCGATTTCGGCGGTGATGCGAGCCGCGGTTTCGCGCGGCATGCCTTCGAGGACGAGGGCGACGGCACCGGCGGCTTCCAGCGTATGTGCGTCGTGGAGCAGCGCGCCGATGGCCGCGGGCGTTTTGCCCTGCACTTTGTAGCCACCCATCCGGTGGACGGACTGGGGCGTGAGACCGAGATGGCCGATGACGGGAATCTCGGCTGCGGTGAGCCGCTCGACCAGCTCGGCGCGCGAGGCTCCGCCCTCGATCTTCACCGCCTGGGCGCCGGCTTCCTTGATGAAGCGAACCGCATTGGCGAGGCCGTCCTCGATGCTGAGGTGGTACGAACCCCAGGGCATGTCCGCGGCCACCAGCGCGTGACGGACAGCGCGACGCACAGCGCGCGTGTGGTGCAGCATCTCGTCCACGGTGACGGGGAGCGTGCTGTCATAGCCGAGGACGACCTGCGCGAGCGAATCGCCGACGAGGATCAGATCCACGCCGGCCTCGTCGACCAGGCGCGCGGTGGCGTAGTCGTAGGCGGTGAGGGCCACGATGGAATGGCCCGCCTGCTTTTTCTGCTGCAAAGTCTGGAAAGTGACAGGCAGGGGCACAGACGGACTCGCGTCCGAGGAGCGGAAATGCGGAACGCTCATGATTGTCTCCAGTGCGGCTCCTCCCGGAAGCAGAGGATGCCACCCGAACCTGTTTTGAAGGTACGCCGCGGGAGGGCGAGACGTCCAGGCGCCGGTTCCGGGACGGGTCGGGAGACCGGAGTGTCCTGCCGGACACAACGCTCACGCTCATCAACGCCACCACGGCACGCGTGTATATGCAGCGCCGGTCATCGAGGAGCGCCACCGAACCCGGTCTCGTTTCCGTCTGCGTCCCGGCAGGTGACAGATCGAGACGGCTGGTTTGCATCACGCTCTGTCCTTCGTCTACAGCCTGAGCGATTTGAGGTAGGCGCGGAACTGAGGGCCGAGGTCGTCGCGCTTGAGGGTGAAGTCGACGGTAGCCTTCAGCATGCCGAATTTGTCGCCGGCGTCGTAGCGGGTGCCCTCGAAGCTGTAGCCGTAGACCTTTTCGGCAGCGAGCAGGCCCTTGATGCCGTCGGTGAGCTGGAGCTCGCCGCCGGCGCCGAGCGGGGTGCGCTCAAGCACATCGAAAATGGCCGGGGTGAGGATGTAGCGGCCGATGATGGCATGATGCGAGGGGGCTTCCTGGGGCCGGGGCTTCTCGACAAGATCGCTGACGTCGAAGAGAAGGGGATTCGACGAATCCTCTTTGCCGTCGAGAACGCCATAAGCGGAGATAGCGGCGCCTTCAATCACCTGCGTGGCGAGGATGGAGGAATGCGTTTGCTCGTAGACATCAACCATCTGCCTGAGGCAGGGAGTGCGGGCGTCGATGACGTCGTCGGGAAGGATGACGGCGAAGGGCTCGTCGCCAACGAGGTCGCGGGCCATGAGGACGGCGTGGCCAAGGCCAAGAGCTTCCTTCTGGCGCACGTAGGAGAGCCGGACCATCTGGGAAACCTGACGGCTGACCGCGAGCAGGTCGAGCTTGCCGCGTTTCTCGAGCGTGCACTCCAGTTCGTAACTGATGTCGAAGTAATCCTCGATGGCCTCTTTGCCGCGCCCGGTGACGATGACGATCTGGTCGCAGCCGGCAGCGAGCGCCTCTTCGACGCCGTACTGGATGATGGGCTTGTCGACAAGAGCCAGCATTTCCTTAGGGATGGACTTGGTGGCGGGCAAAAAGCGGGTGCCGAAGCCGGCGGCCGGGAAGATGGCCTTACGCACTTTGGTGCTGGTCATGAGCGGGCGTGGATTCCTTCCTGAGCATTCAGAGACACATGGGTGGTATCGGGCAACGAGACCGGAGGACTGGAACTAGGATGCGGTTTGTTTTCTGCGCGTTGGCGAAAAGCGGAGAACGGCGCAGACGAAAACCTGAGGCACAGATGCATTTCGGGCCTTCAGTATCGCTGATCGATGGCGGGGATGTCATCTTTGCGGGATCAGGAGTCAGGAAACAGCGGCCAGCAGTCGGCAATGGAAATCACGGGGGATCAGCGGTGGCCGTCCTTATACTGGAAGCCATGTCGCGCAGGATGGAGAAATCCGCGGCGCTGCGGGCGCGCGCCGAAAAGCTGTTTCCCGGCGGCGTGAATTCGCCGGTGCGGGCGTTCCGCGCGGTGGGCGGCGAGCCGCCGTTTATGGCTCGCGCCGAGGGCTCGTATCTGTGGGATGCGGACGGCAACCGGTATATCGACTATTTCGGCTCATGGGGACCGATGATCCTGGGACATACATTTCCTCCGGTGGTGGAGGCGATACGCGACGCCGCTGGACGGAGCGCAAGCTTCGGAGCCTCGACGGCGGTCGAGGGCGATCTGGCTGAGCTGGTGACGGCGACGTGGCCGTCGATTGAGAAGCTGCGCTTTGTGAGCTCCGGGACTGAAGCGACGATGTCGGCGATCCGGCTGGCGCGCGCATTCACGGGGCGGAAATACGTGGTGAAGTTCGAGGGCTGCTACCACGGGCATGCGGACGGGCTGCTGGTGAAAGCAGGATCGGGCGTGGCGACGTTCGGCATTCCCGGATCGGCGGGCGTACCGGAAGAGACCTCTCACTTTACGCTGGCGCTGCCCTATAACGATCCGGGTGCGGTGGAGGCAGCGTTTGCGGCGCACCAGGGTGAGATTGCCTGCGTGATTGTGGAGCCGGTGGTGGGGAATGCGGGGTGCATTCCGCCAGCAGAGGGATATTTGCAGGCGTTGCGGCGGATGACAGAGCGCGAAGGCGCGCTGCTGATTTTCGACGAGGTGATGACGGGCTTCCGCGTGGCGCTGGGCGGCGCGCAGGAGCTGTACGGGATTCGCCCGGACCTGACCACGCTGGGCAAGATTCTCGGTGGCGGGCTGCCATGCGGCGCGTTCGGCGGGCGCGCGGAGATCATGGATCAACTGGCGCCGCTGGGGCCGGTGTACCAGGCGGGCACGCTGAGCGGCAATCCGCTGGCCATGGCGGCGGGCATCGCTACTGTAGGCTACCTGCTCGACCACCGGGCAGAGGTGTATGCGCGGCTGGAGCGGCTGAGCGCGAACGTGGCGGACGGCGTGGCTGAAGCGGCGGCAGGCGTGGGGGTGCCGCTGACGACGAACCGCGTGGGCGCGATGTTCACGTGGTTCTTTACCGCGGAGCCGGTGCGGGATTTTGCCGGCGCGGCGCGGGCCGACACGCAGCGTTTTGCGGCCTTCCATCGCGCGATGCTGGAAGCCGGGGTGTGGCTGCCTCCGTCGCAGTTCGAGACGGCGTTTGTGAGCACCGCGCACACGGACGAGGACGTGCGCCGGACAGTGCAGGCGGCAAGGCAGGTGCTGGCCGCGTAGTCCGCCGACCGCAGCGGTGAACCCGGCGAATTCAGCCGGATTCGGCGGCAAGGGTACCCCTGCTTGGTTACTGAGGCGGTCCGCTATTCCATTGAATTCGCTTGCCCTGCGCCGTAAACTTGAGATACGGCCCTCCAGCGGCCCTCTATGCTTCGGCTGACCAAAAAAGCCGATTACGGCCTGATGGCCCTGAAGTATCTCGCCGAGCACCCCGTTTCGCTGAGCGCGCGCGATATTGCCGAGGCCTATCACATTCCGCCACAACTGCTGGCGAAGATCCTGCAGCGGCTGGCGAAGGTGGGGATTCTACGCTCGCACGCGGGCATGAGCGGTGGCTACTCGCTGCTGAAGCCGGCGCGCGAGATTTCGGCGTTCGAGGTGATCCGCGCCATCGACGGGCCGCTGTTCATCACGTCCTGCGGGGCGATTCAGAGCTCGTGCGACCTGACGGAGAGCTGCACCATCAAGGAGCCACTGGCGCGAGTGAACGACAGCATCTCGGATCTGCTGCGGAACATCAGCATCGCCGATCTGGCGGAGACGCCGGGCGCGGCACCGCGTCCCGGACCGGGCCAGGAGCTGGTGACGATCCGGATGTAGGGTGTGGCCTGCCTGGCAACGCTATTGGAGCTCCGATGAACCTGCCCATTTACCTGGACAACCACGCCACGACGCGGCTGGATCCGCGCGTGCTGGAAGCGATGATGCCGTATCTGAAGGAGGCGTACGGCAATGCTGCCAGCCACAGTCACGGCTTCGGCTGGGCGGCGGAGCAGGCTGTGGAGACGGCGCGCGCGCAGGTGGCGCAGCTGATCGGCGCGACGGCGAAAGAGATTGTCTTCACCTCCGGCGCGACGGAAAGCAACAACCTGGCGCTGAAGGGCATGGTGGAGGCAGCGCGGCTGAGCCAGCCGGGGAGCAGTCTGCACATCATTACGCAGGCCACAGAGCACAAGGCGGTGCTCGATCTGTGTGCATGGCTGGAGAAACAGGGCTGCCGCGTAACGGTGCTGCCTGTAAGGCGAGATGGTTTGATCGATCCGGACGAGCTGCGGCGCGCGCTCGATGAGGAGCCGGCGCTGATGGTGAGCATCATGGCCGCGAACAACGAAGTGGGAACCGTACAGCCGGTGGAGGAGATTGGGGCGTTTTGCCGTGACCGCGGCGTGTTTTTCCACACCGATGCGGCGCAGGCGGTGGGCAAAGTAGCGATGGACGTGACGCGGGCGAAGATCGATCTGCTGTCGATTTCCGGGCACAAGATTTACGGGCCGAAGGGCGTGGGCGCGCTGTACGTGCGGCGCGGCGTGAAGCCGGCGGAGCAGATGCATGGCGGAGGTCACGAGCGCGGGATGCGATCGGGGACGCTGAACGTCGCGGGCATCGTGGGGCTGGGCGCGGCCTGCGCGCTGGCTGGCGCAGAAATGGAGGCGGAAGCGGCGCGGCTGACCGCGCTGCGCGAACGGCTGCGGACGAAGCTGCTGGCTGGCCTGGAAAGGATCCGCGTCAACGGCTCCGCGGACCGGCGGCTGGCCGGCAACCTGAGCGTGACGTTCGAAGGCGTTGACAGCGAATCGCTGATGATGGGCCTCAAAGATGTCGCGGTATCGAGCGGGTCGGCGTGCACTTCGGCGTCGATTCAGGCTTCGCACGTGCTCCGCGCGCTGGGGCTGAGCGACGAAGACACGCACAGCACGCTGCGCTTCGGCATCGGGTGCTTCAACACGGAAGAGGAGATCGATTTCGTGGCGGAGCGGATCGTGGAAGTCGTGCCGAAGCTACGGGAGCTTTCGCCGGCGTGGGCGGAGACGACATAGCTATTCTGCTTCGAGCGCCACACATTTCAGATAGTCCGTTTCGGGGATGTTGAGAACGACCGGGTGGTCGGCAGCGGCGCCGCGAATTTCGAGCAGGCGCACACGGCGGCGGGTGTCACCGGCAGCGGCGCGCAGGGTTTCGTGAAAATCATTCAGCGAGACATGGTGCGAGCAGGAGCAGGTGATGAGCCGGCCACCGGATCGCAGCATTTTTATGGCGCGAAGATTCAGCTCGCGATAGCCGCGCAGCGCGCCTTCGACGGCGCGTCGCGTCTTCGCAAAGGCCGGAGGGTCGAGCACGATGGTGTCGTACTGTGTGCCGGCGTCGCTCCAGTCGCGGAGCAGATCGAAGGCATCGGCTTCGATCCAGTCGACTTCGGCGCTGCTCAGAGCGGCGCGATTCTCCTCGAGATTGCGTTCGGCGACTTCGAGCGCTGCGCGGGAGACGTCCACGCCGGTGACGCGCGGGCAGACGCGCGCGAGGTGCAGCGCGAACCCGCCCTGATAGGTGCAGACATCAAGGGCTTCTCCGCGGGCATAGCGCGCGGCGGCGGCGTAGTTCTCGCGCTGGTCCAGGAAAGCGCCGGTTTTCTGGCCGCTGGCGGCGTCGAAGTGGAAGCGCAGCCCGTTGAGGCGGAAGACCGTTTGCGTGATGGTGTGCCCGGGGTCGCGCGCGAAGAGCGTGGCTGATGCGGAAGAGCTGAGCTGCTCCAGCTCGCGGATACGCGGGTCTTCTCGCTCGAGGATCGTGTCCGGATCGAGCGCCTCGCGCAGGGTTTCGGCGACGGCGGCGCGCGTCGCGTCCGTATCGAGTGCCTTGTGCCGGAGCTGCACAATCACCAGGCCGGCATAGCGGTCGGCGGTCAGACCGGGGAGTTCGTCGGCTTCGCTGAAGACGAGGCGGCAGGCGTCGGTGTCGGCACCGAGGAGGGGCTGGCGGCGGGCGATGGCGTCGCGAAGGCGAGCGCGCAGCAGGTTGAACCACGCAGATTCGTCGGGGAGGAGATCGTGCGAGACGAGGCGCAGAGCGATCTCCGAAGCCGGGCTGTAGAGAGCCGTGCCGAGCAACACACCGCGGCGGTCGGTGACGGGCAGGAGGCCGGAGGGCAGCGATCCCGCGTCGCCGGGCCAGAGTTCCACGTCGGATCGGTAAACCCAGACGTGCCCTGCGCGAAGGCGATCCGCAGCGCGGCGGGAGATTTGGACGGCGTGCGACGGGATTTCACTGACCGCTTCCGGAGGGCCGTGCATCGCGGGGACTTCGCGGCCTGGGGCTGACTGATCGGCGGTCGCCTTCTTGCCGGATTTTCGGTGATGCTGATGAGCCTTTGGCTTCGGCATAGTCTTTTCAAGATCTTCGCATATCCATTGTAGTAATTGTTCCTTGTTATAAGGAAATATGGTATCCTTGTCTTATGTTGTCGAAGAAGACCAGCAAGAACCAAATCACGCTTCCCAAGGCGGTGATGGCCCAGTTCGGCGGCGTCGACTACTTCGACGTGAGCACGGACGGTGAGCGAATTGTGCTGCGGCCGCTTCGGGAGAGCCGAGCCGACGAAGTGCGCGCGCGGCTTGCGGATCTCGGTATCACGGAACGGGATGTCGACGACGCGGTCGCCTGGGCCCGCCAACGCTCGTGAGTGCCAGAGTTGTTTTCGATACTTCGACTGTGGTTTCGGCACTCCTGTTCCGGAGCGGCCGCCTGGGGTGGCTGAAAGAGCACTGGCGAGACGGCGGTTGCATACCCTTGATATCGAGGAAAACCGCCGCGGAGCTGGCCCGCGTTCTCGCCTATCCGAAGTTTCAACTCGCAGAGGAAGACCGGCACGAGGTACTGGGCGACTATCTACCATGGTGCGAACTCGTGGAGGTTCGGTCATCCTGCCCGGAGAACTGTCGCGACTCGCAGGATCAGCCATTTCTGGATTTGGCCCATTGCGGAAACGCGCAGGTTCTTGTCAGCAGCGATCTGGATTTGCTGGTCCTGGCGGGACGGACGAACTTTTCTATCGAAACTCCGGAAGCGTATCGGCGCAGGTTGGGCGAATCAGCAGCGCCGTTGTAGTTCACCGCTTCTCGCGTTGATATTCCTCTTGCAACTCCCGCCTATAATGAATTATGGCGAGTGTTCAGCCGCAGCCGCTCCAGGTTGAGCGGGTCTCGGACCCGTTTCCGGAGAAGTTTGGCCGGCTCCTGGACACGATCTGCCGCAATCGCCCCTCCGACGATCCTGAGATCATCCGCCGCGCATGGCAGTTCTGCCTGGAGCACCACAAGGGGCAACTGCGCGCCTCGGGCGAGCCGTACGTGCTGCATCCGCTGGAAGTGGCGATTGTGCTGGCGGAGATGAAGCTGGACTCGACGGCGATTGCCGCGGGGCTCCTGCACGACGCCGTGGAAGATACGCCCGTGACCACCGAGGACATCGTGTCCCGTTTCGGCGAGCAGGTAGCGCACATCGTCGAAGGCGTAACCAAGATCGACAAGATCCAGTTTGCCAACCGCGAAGACCGCCAGGCGGAGAACGTCCGCAAGATGCTGCTGGCGATGGTCAGCGACGTGCGCGTGGTGCTGATCAAGCTCGCCGATCGCCTGCACAACATGCGCACGCTCGAGCATCTGTCGCCGGAGCGGCAGCGGTCGATCGCGCGCGAGACGCTGGACATTTACGCGCCACTCGCGCACCGGCTGGGCATGGGCAAACTGCGCGGCGAGCTGGAAGACCTGGCCTTCCGTTACGTGGATTCGATCACATGGGAGCAACTGCACGAGGCGGTGGAAGCGCGGCGCTCGGAGGGCGAGCAGTTCCTGGCTGGTGTAGAGTCGCTGCTGACGGAGAAACTGCGCGAGAACCACATCAAGGCGCGCGTGGAATGGCGCATCAAACGGCTCTTCAGCATCCATCAGAAGCTGGTGAAGTCGCAGACCTCGATCGACCAGGTGTACGACCTGCTTGCCCTGCGTGTGATCACGACCAGCGTGCAGGATTGTTATGCGGTTTTCGGACTGATTCACTCCATCTGGCGGCCGGTGCCAGGCCGCATCAAAGATTTCATCGCGATGCCGCGGCCGAACCTGTATCAGTCGCTGCACACCACGGTGATGGGAGAAGGCGGTCACCAGTTCGAGGTGCAGATTCGCACCGAGGAGATGCACCGCATCGCCGAAGAAGGCATTGCCGCCCACTGGAAGTACAAGGACGGTGGCTCGCCGGTGAGCGCGCGCGACGAGCAGCGGCTGGCGTGGGTGCGGCAACTCGTCGAATGGCAGCGCGACATGAGCGATCCCAACGAATTCCTGTCGACGCTGAAGATCGATTTGTTCCCCGAGGAGGTATACACCTTCACGCCCAGGGGCAAGGTGGTGGTGGTGCCGCGCGACGGCTCGCCGCTGGACTTTGCCTACGCCGTCCACACGGAAGTGGGCCACACCTGTGTAGGCGCGCGTGTGAACGGGCGCATGGTGCCGCTGCGCACCAAACTGCGCAACGGCGATATCGTGGAGGTGATCACGCAGAACGGGCACACGCCCAGCCGCGACTGGCTGACATTTGTGAAGAGCAGCCGCGCGCGGAACAAGATCCGCCACTGGCTGAACGAGCACCAGCGGGAACGAGCGATCGAGATCGGGCGCAAGCTGCTGGAGCGCGAGGCGCGAAAGTACAAGATTCCGCTGTCGCAGTTCGAGGAATCGGACTTTGCGCGGCTGGCGACCGAATACAGCGTGGCGACGCCGAACGATCTGATGGCGGCGATTGGGTTCGGGAAATACTCCGCGCGGCAGGTGCTGAACCGACTGGCGCCGGGGCTGGTGCACCAGCAGCCCGAGCCCGAGGCGGCGAGTGCCACGCCGGGCGCTGCGGCGGTGACCCGTGTCTCGGCGACGAGCGGGACGGATTCGCTGATCGTGGAAGGGCAGAACGAACTGCTGGTTTACCGCGCTCGATGTTGTAATCCAATCCGCGGCGAGGAGATCATCGGCTACGTGACGCGAGGCAAGGGCGTGGCTGTGCATGCCCGCAACTGCCCCAACGTGCAAAACCTGCTCTACGAGTCGGATCGGCGGATCGCGGTGGAGTGGGCGCGCGCGCCGGAGGCGAAATCGGGTCTGGCGCAGACGTATCCCGTCAAGCTGACCATCCACTGCGACGACCGCGCGGGCATGCTGAAGGAAATCACGGCCGTCATCAGCGATGAGGATGCGAATATCCGGACGGTAGAGACGCATCCGGGCGATGCCGGCGACGCGCAAATCGAATTTGTGCTGGACGCCGAGGACGTGCGGCATCTGAACCGGCTGGTGCAGGGACTGCGGCGTCTGCCGGGCGTCCGCGACGTGCAGCGAGCGCAGAAGCTGTAGGGCTACTTTCCTCCCTTTGCCCGCACAATCACCGCAATATTGCCACGCGTTGCATTCGAGTACGGGCAGACGCGATGCGCCGCGGCGGCCAGTTCTTCAGCGCCCTTCTGATCCTGCTCGGGGATGGTCACGTCCAGCTCGACGCGCAGTGTGAATCCCTCGCCCTGCCCCTCGTCAAACGGGCCGACGCTCACACGGGCGCGCACGCTGACCGTGCCCGTCGACTTCTTTGCCTGCTGCGCCATGAACTCCACCGCGCCGCCGAAGCAGGCGGCATAGCCCGCGCCGAAGAGCTGCTCGGGATTGGTCCTGTCGCCTTTGCCGCCCAAGCCCGGGGGCAGCGCGAGATCGTGGTCGAGCAGGCCATCGGAGGAGCGCACGTGCCCGTGACGCGCGCCCTCGGCCGTAACATCCGCGGTATACAGAACTTTCATCGTTTTCGTCTCCCTTTCGTGAATCGCGGGCGGTTGAGGCTGCCATCGCACCGCATTCTGAAATTACCAACGACGATACGGCGCGTCCAATTCCTGCATTCAAAATCACGCGACAATCCTTTAGAGTTTTTGTGGAGGCTTCATGCGAATTCGTTTCCTCTTTGTCTGTGCCGTGCTCGTCGCCCTCGCTTTCCCCGCTCTCGCGGCCACGCCAAAGGCGAAGGGCGAAACCGACCTTGGCCTCAGCGGCTTCTTCGGCTTTACGCAAACTGCGACCGGCAACGGCGTCACGCACACAACGCCCCACTGGTATGGCGGCACCGCGGAAGTGCGGCACATCGCGAGTCCTCTGCTGGGCTTCGAACTCGCATACTCCATCGCAGCTCCCCACAACGATACCTGGTCGGCCTCGGCGCCGCTTTCGCCTTCGGGATTCCCCTGCACGCCCAGCTGTAGTTTTATGCCGGCGCCGAGCACCATCCAGACGTTTGACCAGACGTTTTCTCTGGACTGGGTGCCTTCGATGAAAGTCGGGAATCTGCGGCCGTTCGCGGTGCTGGGCATCGGCGCGCTGCTCGCAACTCCGGATAACGGCCAGGTGACGGTGACCGTGCCCCCCGGCAACGGCGGCGGACCGGTGCTGACCAGCTTCAGCCTGTCCAGCACAGTGACTGCGGCGTATGTTTATGGCGCGGGTGTGGACTGGCGCATTCTGCGCAACGCCGGACTTCGCCTGCAGTACCGCGGGGAGATGTACAGGGACCCGGACATTGCGCCATCGCTTTACCCCGCCACCGGTGCGTTCGTCCAGACCGCCGAACCCACCATTGGCATTTATTTCGGACTATAGATGCTGGGCACGCCGCCGCGGTCACGCGCGCGGCGACTCCAGGCGAAGCAGAAAATCTTCGAGCTCCCGCGGCAGCGGAGCCTGGAAGTGCAGCGGCTTGCCGGTGACCGGATGCGCGAACTCCAGTTCCGCAGCGTGGAGAAAATTGCGATTCAGCACGAGGGTTTCCGGCGGCGGTGCGGATTTGCCGGACATGCTGCGGGCAGCCGGCTTCGCAAGGCGCGCGGGTGCGCCGTAGAGCGTGTCGCCGGCCACGGGATGGCCGAGCGAGGCGAGATGGACGCGGATCTGATGCGTGCGGCCAGTCTCAATGCGCACGGAGAGCAATGTGAAAGCACCGAAACGGGAGTGGATGCGGCGGAGCACGGTGTAGTGCGACACCGCGTGGCGTGCGCCGGATTGTCGACGGGTGGTCATGCGGACGCGGCGCTGGAGATCGCGGGCGATGGGCGCGTCGATGATGCCATGGTCCTGTTTCAGCTCTCCGTGCACGAGCGCGAGATAGGTCTTGCGAATCTGCCGGCCGGAGAACATCGCCGCCAGGCGCGCGTGGGCAGCATCGTTGCGCGCGATAACGATGAGGCCGCTGGTCTGTTTGTCGAGGCGATGGACGATCCCCGGGCGCAGCTCGTCGCCTGTGCTGGATAGTGTTCGATACCGGTGCAGGAGCGCGTTGACCAGTGTGCCTTTTTCCGTCGCGCCCGCGCCCGCGTGAACCATCATGCCCGCGGGCTTGTCGATGACGGAAAGGTCGTCATCCTCATAGACGACGCGCAGAGGAATGTCTTCGGCGAAAGCTTTCAGCGGCGGCGGCGCGGGATCGCCCAGGACTTCGACGGTCTCGCCCCCGCGCAGGCGCAGCGAAGGCCTGGGGGGCTGGCCGTTCAGACGAACTTTGTTCTGGCTGAGCAGGAGTTGTACGCGCTCACGGCTGACGCCCTGGAGCTGGCGGACGAGCCAGGTGTCGAGCCGCTGGTCAGCCGCTTCCGCCGGAACAAAATACGTGCCTGTCATGGTGGCAGATTCACTGGGCCAGCACCGGCTCGCCGGGGCCCTTCAGGCCGGGAATCCACGTGGGAATGTTCGGCGCGGGCGGCGGCGGAGGGGGCGCATCCAGCGGAATCCAGCCCAGCTGGACGAGCCACTTGCGCAGCAGCAGGGGCCAGGTGGAAAGCGGCTGGATCGCTCCGCAGAGGCCGCAGCCGTGGTTCGAGTAGTCGTAGAAATGCGCCTCCGAAGGTACGTGGTGATCGAGCAGCGCGCGGTAGAAGTCGAGGCTGTTCCGGACAGGGACAGCGGGATCGAAGCTGGTGGCGAACAGAAAGGTCGGCGGAGTTTTGTCTGTCACTTGGTATTGATTCGAGAGATTGTGCTCGAGCTCCGGATCGGGGTGGGGGCCAAGCAGGAGGCTGCGCGAGCCCATATGAGTGACAGGCGGCGTCATGCCGATCACCGGATACGCGAGGATCATAAACGCCGGGCGGCAACTGAGCTTGTCGATCGCGTCAAGGTGCGCGGGCGGCGCCGCGTCCTGATCGCAGTGCGTGCCGACCGTGGACGCAAGATGGCCACCGGCAGAGAAGCCCCAGACGCCGAGGCGGTCTGGGTCGATGCTGTATTCGGCAGCGTGGGCCCGGATGAGACGCATCGCGCGCTCGCCGTCTTCGATTTCGGCTGGATATTGGTACGGCGTCACGCGGTAGTCGAGGACGAAGGCGGAAATGCCCTGCGCGTTGAGCCAGTGGGCAATCTGAAAGCCCTCATGGCCGATAGCCACGATCTGATACCCACCGCCTGGGATAATGAGCACCGCCGTGCTGGTGGAGCGCTGCTTCGGCAGGAACGGATACAGGCGCGGGATGTCGGCTTCGGTGTTGCCGAGCGCGCCGGGCACGCCATTGGGCCAGAGGTAGACGGGCTGTGGAATTCCGGCGGGAACCTGCGCACGGACAGGAAGAGAGGGTGTCATCAGGAGAAGGAAGAGCCAGCACCACTTCATCGGACCAGTATATGCAGAGCGCAGCATCAGACGGAGACCGTTGCCGGATGCGCGTCGCGCCGCAGCCAGAGCGCGCCGCCGGTGAGGACGGCGGCGACAGCTAGCAACTGCGCGACCGTCAACGCACCGCCGAGCACATGCTGCGCATTGCCGCGCCAGAACTCCACAAAGAAGCGGCAGAGGCCGTAAAGGAAGAGCCATACGCCGGCGATTTCACCGTCGCGGCGATGCGGCAGGAGCAGGAGAAGGATGAGAATCGCCAGCGAAGCAACGGCGTCGTAGAGCTGCACGGGGTGCAGCGTGACGCCGCGCGGGGTTTGATACCAGAGATACGCGACAATGCTGCGGTACGTGACGCCCCAGGGGAGCCGGGTAGGCGTGCCCCAGTCGAGGCCGGCGCAAAAGGCGCCAATGCGGTTGATGGCAAAACCCAGCGCGACGGCGGGAGCCGCGGCATCCGCGGTGCGCAGCAGGGGCAGGCCTTCGGCCAGAGCGTAGAGCACCGCCGCGGACACGCCGATCGCCGCGCCCCCGACCGCGATCCACGCGCCGGGAATGGTCGCCAGGCCCAGGATCCAGTACGGATGCGCGCGAAAGACGTCGAAGTGCATGACCACCAGCAGCAACCGCGCGCCGATGAGCGCGGCGAGAATCGCGGTTAGACCCAGATTCCAGACCTTGTCCGCGCGCAGGCGCAATCTCCGCGCCTGAAGGACGAGCAGGGCGAGCGCGGCGAGAAGCCCGACCGCCGTGAGCACGCCGTAGGTGGGAACAGCAACGTTGCCGAAATGGAAGAGCAGAGGATGCACGCGGGGGGATTGCTTAGCTGGCGTGGAGAAGAGGGTCCGACCCGCTGGGCCGTGGGGCGATGCGCCGGTGAACCCGTCCTAAGACGGTGGGAACCCTCCGCGGCTCTTTAGGCATTCCGAACTGGCGGACACTGCACACCGAGCCGATTGTCGAGTCGAGCTCCCTGTTCGATGAATGTAGGTTCAACCAGCGTTGACCGCCCTCACCTGCTTTGCAGGCCGGTCTCTTGACTGGATGCTAACGGGAGGGTTCGCGGTTTGGCAAGCGGCTGGCGGAGCAAGCTCAGTAAGTCGTTGCGATTTGGTCGCTCGCGCTGTTCCCATCCATTTTGGAACAACACAGGAACCGCGCCGAAGGCGGCGATTGATCTCCTGGCCGGTTGGGACTAAACTCCAGCCGGGTCGAAAAGGGGGAATCATGTCCCTCGTCCTGCGCACGCTGGCGTACGCTGCGCTGTTCATCGGATTCCTGCTGGTATATTTGCCGGCGCGGGTGCTGGCGCGGACCGGCATCCATCGTCTGCCGGAGATCGGGCCGGCCCAGGTAAGCGGCGCGGTAGTCTGCGCGCTGGGCATGGCGCTGGTCTTGTGGTGCGTGACGACATTCGTTCGGATCGGGAAAGGAACGCCGGCCCCCTTCGACGCGCCGCGGCGGCTGGTGATCCGCGGCCCGTACCGGTTTGTGCGCAATCCAATGTACCTGGGCGCGGGACTGGCGCTGGCAGGAGCTGCGCTGTTTTATCGCTCGTCCTGGCTGCTGGTGTATGCCGTGGGGTTCCTGCTGGTCTTCCATCTGTTCGTGGTGCTTTACGAGGAGCCGACGCTCAGCCGCAAATTCGGAGCGGATTACGAGGATTACCGGCGGCATGTGCATCGCTGGTGGCCGCGGCGCGCCGCCACGCGTGAACGCCATGTAATG